>JAYUBD010000385.1:0-1611 GCA_043740995.1 Caulobacteraceae bacterium
GGAGCGGCCGTCGCCGCAGGCGCCCAGGCGTTTTGGATCTGCCCGTTGGTCAGCGAATCCGAACTGGTGGACGTGGCCGCCGCGGAAGCCCGCTTCGCCGACCTGCAAGGCTTCTTCGGTGACCGGGTCGGCCTGATCCACGGCAGGCTTCCGCCGTCGACCAAGGACGCCGTGATGGCGGCTTTCGTCGAGGGGCGCCTCGCGATCCTGGTGGCCACCACCGTCGTCGAGGTCGGCGTCGATGTGCCCGCAGCCACGATCATGATCATCGAACAGGCCGAGCGTTTTGGCCTGGCGCAACTGCACCAACTTCGTGGGCGGGTGGGTCGAGGGCGTGGAGCCAGCAGTTGTGTCTTGCTGTATGATCCACCGCTGTCCGCGATCGCTCAGACCCGGCTTGAAATTTTGCGGCGTACCGATGACGGTTTTCTGATCGCCGAGCGAGACCTCGAACTGCGCGGCGGCGGCGATCCCTTGGGCCTGGCCCAAAGCGGTTTCCCCGCCTATCGCCTGGCCGACCCGATCGCTCACCGCGCGTTGATACCGGCCGCCGCCGATGACGCCCGTTTGATCCTTGCGCGGGATCCCGATTTGACCTCGCCTCGCGGAAACGCGGTGAGGGTGCTTCGGGAATTGTTTGACTGGCGGGAAGGCGGCCCTATCCAGGAGGCGGGCTAGGACGGCCATCCAGGGTGAGCCAGCGGATCAGACGGCGCGCCGCGTCGGCTTCGATGTCCGCCCAGAACAGGTTGAATGATGGCGCCTTCAGCCGTTGAGATAGTTCTGAAGACGATCGCAAAAGGCCGGAACGAGGACCGCTGATCCGCAAGATTCCCTGGACACACTGAGCGCCGACCTGCCGCGCCATCAGGCCCGGGCGTGCGCGCCACTCCAGGCCCGTGGCATTGGCCGCGCCAAGGTTCAACCGGGCCGGCGCGGGGTCATCCGTCTCCCGCCCGAGAATAGGATTGACGCAGAGAATGGATCGACCTGCGAGCGGCGCCAGGCGTCCGGCGGCGTTCCAGACCAGACTTCGCTGAAACAGCCTCTGGGCGCGCATGAAGTCCAATCGAGGGGCAGAGACCCAGGCCGCCAGACAGCCCGTCTGGTCGGGTTCGATGCAGGGCGGAATAGCGGAGGGACCAGGGGTCGCGTCGGCGGGAACCACGACTTCGATGAGATAGGCCGCGACGAGCCGCCGACGGAGCAGCGCATCTGGAGCTATCATCTCGGCCAGCAGTCGAGCGGCTAGACTGCCTCCCTGCTCAACGCCGACCACGAAGAAGGGTCGATCCTGTCTTTCGCCCGCCCGCCATGCCTCGAACGCCGCGCGCACGTCGCGATAGGCGAATTCCCGGGCTTCTATGGCGTCATCAAACAAGGTCAGGGAGGTGTAGAGGCTCGCTTGCCGATAGCGTGGCGCAAAGACCCGACCACTCTGCGCATATGGCGCGGCGTAGTTCGGCAGCATGGAGCGCGACAACACAGCCGCCGCGCGACGGTCCTCGATCGGCCCGTTCCAATCCTTGCCGCCGTCGAAGGTCGTGGGGTGGACAAAAAACACATCGGCGGCCGGATCGCCCGGCTGTAGAGGGCCGGGCAGAAGAGCCC
>JAYUBD010000386.1:0-1610 GCA_043740995.1 Caulobacteraceae bacterium
GCCCACGGCGGGGGCGACCAGGACCGGTCGACCGGCTTGCATCGCCAGTTCGGCCGGCGAGGCGGTTCGGTAGGGGTCATTGTCCGTTCTGGGCGCGCCGCCCGCCACGATAAGGTCGGCGGCCCGCGAAGCGTTCGTCAGCGCCGGACAAGGCATCTGCATTCCCGACATCCAGGCCTGCTTGTCCCGCGCCAGGTCGGCGGTGTGCTGGCGGAACAAACGCTCGGCGCCCGCCAATCGCGCTTCGACGCTCGACCGCATGGCGATGGACCACTCGGCGCTGGCCGCATACAGCCCCTCGTCGAAAGCCAGCGGTTGGATCATCTCGATCCCAACGCCGATCAGCCGTGCATTGAATCTCACGGCCAGGTCGTGCGCGCAGACCAGCCGGGGGGCGGCGTGGGCATCGGCCTGAACGTGCGTGAGAATCGCGGCATAGGTCATGGACGTTTCCCGAACGACAAGGCGGTCGCCGTCGCCAAGGCGCGAACGGTAGTCCTCGCCGGGAGGGCGGCCAAGCCGGGGATACTACCTAGGAAGTCGCCCCGACCGACGGCGGAGCCTTCAGCAAATTTGGGGGCTCGATCGCGCCATCGACCCAGGTGCGCAGTTGCGCGGCGACGGCGGCGGCATCATCCGATTCGAACCGCCGCCATGCCACCGGGCCCGGGTCGCGTCGCAGCTGCGACTCCAACACCGTGGCATCGGCGTCCGATGCGTCATTCTCGCGGCCATCGACCCGCCGGCGCAGCACTTCCGCGGAGGCGTTGAGCCAGGCGCCGTGGAAGGGCGCGCCCGCATCCACGGCGAGCGCCTCGATTTCGGCCCGCGTCTCGGCGGCCAAAAAGGCCGCATCGACAATCACCGTGCAGCCCGCCGCTAAACATTGCCGCGCGCTTTGAAACATTGCCGCGTAGACCCGGTCGCCGGCCTCGGGCGTGTAGGCGTCCGGCGGCAGGGCCTCGGTGGAACGGCGACCCCAGAGCCGCTTGCGAATTTCATCGGACCGCAGCACCACCGCGCCGGTCGGCCCCGATAGGCGCGGCGCGAGGGCGCGCGCGACGGTGGTCTTGCCGGATCCGGACACGCCGCCGATGGCGATCAGAGCGCAAGGCGTCGGCGCGAGACTGCGACGCGCGGACGCCAGGTAGCGTCGCGCGGTCGCCGCATCGCCTTCATGGCCGCAGACATGCGCGCGGATCGTGGCGCGCATCGCGGTGAACAGGGACAGGGCGGCCAATCCCTCCCAGACGCCCTCGCCGAACTGCCGCGCCGCCTCGTCAAGCCAGCCGTTGAGGACCCGGTTGGCGCCGTCGCGGACATCCCGAAAATTGAGATCCATCAACAGAAAGGCCAGATCATACAGAACATCGATTTCACGAAGCGCATCGTTGAAATCGATGCAGTCGAACAGCACAGCCTGGCCGTTCTCCATCAGGATATTGCCCAGGTGCAGATCGCCATGGCAGCAGCGTACAAACCCCGCCGCCAGCCGTCGATCCAGCAGGGCCGCGAGACGCGCCGCGGCCAAATCAGTTTCGGCGATCAGCGGTTCGATCTGGTCCGCCCCCAGGACGCCGGCCAGCGCTCGGAGCTGCTCGGCGTTGGAG
>JAYUBD010000387.1:0-5523 GCA_043740995.1 Caulobacteraceae bacterium
CAAAGACCGCCACAGACCCGGCCGATTGCGCGACAACAATCGCGTGGAAAACTCGCACATGGTCATCCGACGACGAGAGCGAAAGCAGCAAAAGTTCAAAAGCCACGGCTCAGCCCAGAGGTTCCTCTCCACTCACTCAGCCGTCTACAACGTCTTCAATACCCAGCCCCACCTGATCCGCCGACCACTCTTCGCCTGTTCCGGGCCGAGGTCCATCGGACGTGGGCTGCGGCGACCGCGGCCGCCTGACCAGCGTAGCTGGGTCGGGGCTTTCGCGCTCTGCCGTCGTCAACCTGACAACACCAGCGGGACTTGTTTGATTTCGTCGCCTTCGCGGATCGTCATCAACCGGCCAGCCTCGGCCGAAATCAGCTCGTACTGCATCGCGCGCATGGAGTTCATCATCGGCTCTGCGGCCGCCTTTCGCGGGCGGCCGCGCGGATTACCCGAACTCCCCTTGGAGAACCGATGCTCCGCGGGCGGTTTCCCATACCCGACCGCGGCCGGCGGCTTGTCGTCGGGGTCGTCGCAATCACTCACGCCGCGATCTCCCCCAAGCCGTTCGGCCTCGGTCCGCTCGAAGGTCGCGCCGTTCTCGACAAGTGTCGCGGCCTTGCCTGTCAGACGCTCCCAGCGTCGGATGATGGTGTCGCAAAAGAGTGGGTCATACTCGATGACCCTGGCCGAGCGCCCGCAGGTCTCGGCCGCGATCAGGGTAGTTCCGGAACCAGCAAAGGCGTCAAGGACGACCGCCCCGCGCCGTGAGCAATCCTTGATTGCGTCGGCCACCAGGGCCGTGGGTTTAACCGTTGGGTGGGTGTTGTCAGCCCAAACTTAGGAAGGCAGGCTTCACCCCGCCGCCGCCCTGGTTTTTGGGCAACAGCCATCACTCTTCCAAAAAACACAGAGGGAGAGGCGGCCGCCGGGCATTCTAGAAATGCGGCTGATCGCCTAACAACGCGTGAAAAAAGTGGCCACCTGCGTTTGGTTTGACAGTGCCCGCCCAAGACCTTCGCCTTGAGGGCCTGCCGCTTTTTTTGGGCGCCGGCTGAGTGTTGGTGAGCGCGCACGATGGTCGAGTCGATCATCTGGACGCTGTCCTGACCGGCGCCGCTGTCATTGAGGGCGGCCAGCATCACGTCCCAGACCCCCGACAGCGTCCAGCGCCGGGACTGGCGGTAGACCGAGCTCCACTTGCCGAAGTGATCGTGCAGATCACGCCAGGCCGACCCCGTCCGCGCGATCCAGAACACCCCGTCCAGCACCAAGCGATGATCCCTGGGCCGACGGCCTCGCCGCGGACCACGCTCAATCACGAACGGCTCGAAGAACGCCCACTCCTCATCCGACATCAACCCACGAACCACGACCGCTCTCCCAAAGAGCAGCCTTGAATCAGCGATCAGGTGATTTGGGAATCCACTTCGTCAACAGAACCTAGATCGAGTCCGTTACCCGGCTCCCAACTTTGGGGTGACAAAGCCGTTCCGTTGCATCCCCTTCGAGCGTAGCCCTGAGCCGAAAGGAGGCCCGACGGATGTGGGACTTCACCGTCCCCAGCGGTAGGCCAAGTCCGGCGGCGATTTGGGTATGCGTTTCTTCCCTATAGAAGAACCGCCGCATGATCTCGGCTTGCTCAATTGGGAGCGCGTTCAGCGCCTCACGCAACTGGGTCACCACCTGAGCCGACCTTAGGATTTGCTCAGGATTAGCGGGGTCATCCGCGACCTCGATGCGGGTATCCTCGCGCGGTCGCTCGCGTCGATATTGATCGATGCTCAGGTTGCGCGAAATCGCGTAGATCCAGCCTGCGGCCGTCGTGGCGTTCGGCTTGAATTGGTCGGCCTTCCGCCAGACCGCCATGAGCGTTTCCTGGGCTAGGTCTTCAGCCCCAGGGCCGCTCGACCCGCGTCGAAGATGATAACTTTTGATCTTGGGAGCGAAGGCCTCAAACAACGCTGCAAATGCGGCGCGGCTGCGCTCAGAGGCGATGGCTACAATCCAGTGGGCAGAGTCATTGGCCGAGTAAGTCGCAAACGCCCGCTCCTTGCCCAATGACATTTCCAATTTTCCGGAGCTGCTACGGCCAAATGGCCCGTTCGCCAAACGCACAACTGGCCAATTCGCTCCCCGCTTGACGATGGCGCCGGTCCGGCCGTGGCGCCTCATCGCCTTCTTGATGAACTTCAGCCCCGCGGCCTTGTCCCTGGTCTTGGTGACAAAGGATTCGAGCACCTCGCCCTCGTGATCGACCGCCCGCCAGAGGTAGGGCATCTCGCCATTGATCTTCACGTCGACCTCGTCGAGATGCCACCTCCAGTGGGTGTGCGCCCGCATCCGCCGGACGCACTTGCGGCGGATCTCGCCAGCGAACATTGGGCCCAACCGGTTCGACCACAGGCGCACTGTCTCGTGGCAGATGTCGATCCGGGTGCTGTCAGTCCAACGGCAACTTGTCTCCACGTGGCCGCAATGACCCCACCCCACCCCACCCCGGGCCTGGCTCTAGCCCATGACCTCCCTCCACTCGGCCAGCGCCGCCGAGCGTCGTTCGCGGTAGAGGTCTCTGCTGATGAGGTGGCGTTCCTGGTTGAAAATCCCATGGGGCGGATCGCGCGCCCCAGGCAAGGTGGCGTCGCAACATCGCCAACTTGGAGAGAGCCGTGTCTTTCACCGAAAAAAGCTCCGGAGCCGCGGAGCGCCGTCAACACTGATCTCGGAGCCATATTCGTCTCGCTGGAGCTCAGCAGATCGAGCTGGCTGATCACGTCCCTGTCGCCTGCCAGTAGCGGGAAGATGTCTAAGCACCAGGTGCCAAGCGGGGACGTGGCAGGTCTGCGGGTTAGGTTTTCTAGGCTGCAGACGAAGGTGGACGCCCGGACCGGCCGTGCATTCCCGATCATCGTTGTTCAGGAGGCCGGCCTGGATGGGTTGCTGACTCGAACCCCAAGACCGAGGACCGAAGATGACCGACCGGATGATGGCGCTGCGCGGGCTGGTGGAAAAGAGCCCGGACGCCGATTTGCTGCGCGAGATGATTGGGTTTGCCGCCCGGCGGCTGATGGAGCTGGAGGTGGGCGGCCTGACTGGGGCTGCGCTGGGCGAGAAGAGCCCCGAGCGGCTGGCGCAGCGCAACGGCTACCGCGACCGTGACTGGGAGACCCGGTCCGGGACGGTGGAGCTGGGCATCCCCAAGCTGCGCAAGGGCAGCTATTTCCCAGGCTTCCTGGAGCCCAGGCGGCTGGCCGAGAAGGCGCTGATCGCGGTGATCCAGGAGGCCTACATCCAGGGGATCTCCACGCGGTCGGTGGACGACCTGGTCAAGGCCATGGGCATGGGCGGGATCTCCAAGAGCCAGGTCTCGCGGCTCTGCGAGGAGATCGACGAGCGGGTGCACACCTTTCTGGACCGGCCGATCGAGGGCGACTGGCCCTATGTCTGGATCGACGCCACCTATCTGAAGGTGCGCCAGAACGGGCGCATCGTCTCGGTGGCGGTGATCATCGCGGTGGGCGAACTCAGACGGCCGGCGCGAGGTGCTGGGCATGGACATCGGGGTGTCCGAGGCGGCGACGTTCTGGATCGAGTTCCTGCGCAAGCTGACCCGGCGCGGCCTGCGCGGCGTCAATCCCCGGAACAAGTCCGAGGAGGTGATCTCCGACGCCCACGAGGGCATCAAGGCCGCCGTCTCCAGGGTGCTCTCCTGCACCTGGCAGCGCTGCCGCGTCCACTTCATGCGCAACGCCCTGGCCCACGCCGGCAAGACCCAGCGCCGGGTGGTCTCGGCCTTCGTCGGCACGGCCTTCGCCCAGGACGACGAGGCCGCCGCCAAGGCCCAATGGCGCCAGGTCGCCGACCAGCTGCGGCCCCGCGTGGCCAAGCTCGCCAGCTTCATGGATCAGGCCGAGACCGACGTCTTGGCCTACATGGCCTTCCCCAAGGAGCACCGCACCAAGCTGCACTCGAACAATCCCATCGAGCGGCTCAACGGCGAGATCAAGCGCCGCACCGAGGTGGTCGGCATCTTCCCAAACGAGGCCGCAATCATCCGCCTCGTCGGCGCCATCCTGCTCGAGCAGAACGATGAGTGGGCCGTACAGAGGTCCCGCTACATGACCCTGCAATCCGTCGCCCCATTGAGCGATGATCCCCTCGTCAGCCTGCCCGCCGTGGCCGTCTGAACGATCCGGCCCACGCCGGAGATCGCGGTGATCACACCGCCGCAGTTACACCACGCGATGGGACACGATCCCGAGATCGACGCCAGCGACTGGAAGCCCTGCGCACGGGGGACCGGCGCGTTCTTCCGACATGCCTGAAGCGGCGGATAAGCCGAGAGCTCGACCGGCTAGAACTGCTCCTTGAGCAGATAAAGGTGGTCGAGGCGGATCGGGACGTCATGCTCGCCGCACAGGCGGAGGGCCAAGAGTCGGCGCCCGCGACCCTGCACCGCTTGCGCGGCATAGGTGCGGAGTTCGCCGCGGTGCTCTGGTCTGAGGGATTCTTCCGGCACTTCGATAACCGAAGGCAGCTCGCATCCTACGCCGGGCTGGCGCCGACGCCGTGGCAGAGTGGTGCGGTCGCACGAGAGCAGGGCGTATCTAAAGCGGGCAACAGTCCGCTGCGTACAACGATGATCCAGGTCAGCTGGCTTTGGCTCCGGCACCAGCCTCGATCTGCATTGACGCAGTGGTTTCAGGAGCGCTCGAAGGCGATCGGAGGCCGCAATCGGCGCGTGATGATTGCGGCGCTCGCTCGAAAGCTGCTCATCGGCCTTTGGCGTTTCGCGACGACAGGCGTCATTCCGGAGGGCGCCGTGCTGACCACTGCGTGACGCGAAAATCTGAGATTCGAATCCGCTGCGTCTGATCAACGCGGCTGGATCCGGGTAGGGCGGACCGAACAACCATTGGGCCAAAGTGCCGGATTGAAGAGTGGTCCCGCTCTCCCGAGCCGTCACCGCCGAAAGCGGGAAATTGGTGCAGCCGGCTGGCCCGGCGACCGGATGTGAGTTTGATCGGTCCGGCGAGCGGGCCGCGTCAGAGATGCAGGCTCAGACCAGGATCCCGAGCAACAAGGAGGACCTTTGCGACGACCTTGACCCCGTTTTCCCCATGTGAGTGATTGTGGATCGTGCCGTGGACGGCGGCGAACTTCTGGAGTGTCTTCATCCTGCGAAACCGCTCCATGGCGCGCTCTCGTAGCTGGAACGGCTGATGGGAGTTTTCCGCCCTGTTGTTGAGCCAGCGGCCCACCTCCTGGCGCTTGGCGTTGCCGACCTCTTTCATCGCGGCGCCATAGGATCTGAGACCATCGGTGACAACCGCCTGAGGGCGGCCATGGCGCTTCATGGCCCGCTTGATGAAGGCGAGTGCCGCCGCCTTGTCGCGGGTCTTGGTGACGTAGGACTCCAGCACCTCGCCCCCGTGATCAACGGCTCGCCAGAGGTAGCGCATCTCGCCGTTGATCTTCACGTAGACCTCGTCGAGGCGCCATCGCCAGTGGGTGTTGGCCCGCATCCGA
>JAYUBD010000388.1:0-5519 GCA_043740995.1 Caulobacteraceae bacterium
GCGGCGGCGGCTTCCGGGTCGAAGGCGTAGGTCTCATTCTTGTATCGCCAGTGCGCCGCCACCCCTTGCTCAGCCACCCGGTCCATCACTTCGGTGCGAATTTGCATTTCGATACGCATGGCTTTCGGTCCGACCACCGTGGTGTGGATCGATCGGTAGTTGTTCCGTTTGGGCGTGGAGATAAAGTCCTTGAAACGCTCCGGCACGCTTGGCCAGGCGCGATGGATGACGCCCAGAGCGCGGTAGCAATCCTCCTCGGTCTCGACGATCACCCGAAAGGCGTAGATGTCGGAAAGTTGGCCAAATCCAATCGATTTCCGCTGTAACTTCCGCCAAATAGAATAGGCGTTCTTTTCGCGTCCGACGACCCGGCAGCCGATTCCAGCCGCGCCCAGCTTTTCCGCGACCTCCTCGCTGGCCATGGCGACAGCCGGCCCCTGGACGGCCCTTAGGTTTTCGAGACGACGAAGGATGGCGTCACGCGCCACGGGGTTCAAATGGGTAAAGGCCAGTTCTTCAAGTTCGGAACAAATCCGATGGCAGCCGATCGACCGGGCCAATGGCGCGTAAATGTCCAACGTTTCGCGGGCTATTCGTTCGCGTTTGGCCGCATTTTTGATGAATTGCAGCGTGCGCATGTTGTGCAGTCGGTCGGCGAGCTTGACCAGAAGCACCCGGATATCCTTGCTGACCGCCAGCATGAATTTTCTCAGATTTTCGGCCTGGCGCTTGTAGTCGGCGGTGACTTCCAGCCGCGAGAGTTTGGTGACCCCTTCGACGAGTTCGCCGACCTCGGCGCCGAATAATCTATCTATGTCTTCACGGGTGACCGCCGTGTCTTCGATCACGTCATGCAGCAGGGCCGTGACAATACTCGCCGTGTCGAGACGGTAGTCGGTCAGGATTCCCGCCACCTCGATAGGATGAGCGAAGTAAGGGTCTCCCGACGCGCGAGTCTGCGACCCGTGCATGCGCACCGCGTAAACATAGGCGCGATTGAGTTGCGCCTCGTCGGCGCTCGGGTCGTATTCACGAACCCGGTCGATCAACTCATATTGACGGAGAAATCGACGTGGTGCCGCCCGGTTCGGAGCGGAAGGCAGGGATGGCGACCGGGCGTGCCGGTCCGGCGCACCGGCAAAAGCTATGGCGGTCAGCGCCGGAGCTGCCGGCGCCGTTGGGACGGGGTCGCCTGGAACGCCGCCTACGCTCAGTAGCGCTCCTCCTGACCGCCGTCGCGGTCGCTCTGCAGCGCGCGAACCAGTTCCTGCTCGCTCATCTGGGCATGTGACGGATCCGACAACAGGGCCAAAGTCTCGGCCTCCTCCTCGGCTTCCGAGTGCTCATCGACCCGCTGCAGGGTGCCGATCAGGGTTTCGCGCAGTTCGGCCGCATCCACCATGTCTTCGGCGATTTCCCGCAAAGCGACCACTGGGTTCTTGTCATTGTCGCGATCAAGGGTCAGCGGGCTGCCCGCCGCGATCGCCCGCGCACGGTTGGCGGCCAACAGGACCAGATTGAAGCGATTGGGGACGCGTTGAACGCAATCTTCGACGGTGACGCGGGCCATGAATTCTCGCAGGCTGGAGGTGGGACCGGTCGACATAGGCCCGCCGGGGCTCTTTTGCAACGCCGCATCGTTGTCGCCGAATCGCCAGGCGATGAGGTCAGTGTCCGACGATCAACGCGGCGTCCGCGCCTATCGTAGCCCCGGCCGCCAGGTGTTCCGCAGTCTCGCCATTGACGGGATGGCGCCAGGCCGGCGCGATCTCGGCCAATGGCCCCATCACAAACAACCGTTCAGCCGCGCGGGGATGCGGCACGACCAGACCCGGGCGACGAATGATCCGGCGTCCATAGGCGATCAGGTCCAGATCGAGGGTCCGTGGCGCGTTGGCGTCGGCCCGGCGACGGCCAAAGTCCCCCTCAACGCCAAGCAGAGCGGTTAGAACCGCACCTGGATCCAACGCCGTCTCGACAAAGACGATGCCGTTGAGATAGTCAGGGTCGGTCTCGGTTGGCCAGCTTTTGGAACGCCACCAGGATGATCGTTCCACAACCCTGAGTTTGGCGGCGTTCAAGGCGACAAGCGCCGCTTCCAAGAGAGCGAGGCGGGAAGAAAAACCGTTGTTAAGATTTGAGCCCAACGCGACGATAATCAATTCGTCCATGACCGTATTCAAACCGTGTAAGGCGTCCATATGACATTCTACCCGACCGACCGCCTCGCGCTTTTCATCGATGGCGCCAATTTGCACGGCGCCGCCAAGAGCCTCGGTTTTGATATTGATTACAAACGGTTGCTCGATGAATTCCGGAAGCGTGGCCTGATGATCCGCGCCAGCTACTACACGACCTTGACTGAAGATCAGGATTACTCGCCAATCAGGCCGTTGGTGGATTGGCTGGATTATAACGGCTTCACGGTCGTCACGAAACCCGCGCGGGAATATACGGATCGAGAGGGGCGCAAGCGTTATCGCGGAGACATGGACGTCGAAATCGCCGTCGATGTCATGCAGATCGCCGCCCGCGCCGACCATATCGTGCTGTTTTCCGGAGACGGTGATTTCAAGGCATTGATCCAGGCGGTGCAACGGCTCGGAGTCCGTGTGACGGTGGTCTCAACGGTGAAATCTCAGCCAGCGATGGCCTCGGACGACCTGCGGCGCACGGCGGATACCTTCGTGGATCTCGCCGACTTGCAGGAACTGGTGGGGCGACCGCACCGTGATCGGTTGCCACGCTTCCTGCAGGAACCAAGGGGCGACCACGACGAGCCGAGGCATGAGGACTAGGTCGGACGCCCACGACTTGGTCGCCGCAACCGAGCCGCCGAAGAACTGCCCACGATGTTCTCGTCTCGTCGGCTACCGCCGGGAAAATCATGCGGTCCATCCCGACTGGTTCAACGGCCCCGCGCCATCCTTCGGTGACGCCGCCGCGCGGTTGTTGGTGGTGGGCCTCGCCCCAGGTCGGCAAGGCGCCAACCGCACCGGTCGACCATTTACCGGCGATTTCGCCGGGGTACTGCTCTACGAGACCCTCATTGCCGCCGGTTTCGCGGAGGGGCGCTATGAGGCGCGAGCCGACGATGGCCTCCACTTGGTCGATTGCATGATCACCAATGCCGTGCGCTGCGCGCCGCCGGGCAACAAGCCGACACCCGCCGAAGAGGCGGCGTGTCGACCGTTCCTGGCCGCCCGCATCGCCGCCCTACCCCGGCTGAGGGTCATCGTGACGCTGGGCGATGTGGCGCGGCGAAACCTGATGAAGACGCTGGGCCTGTCGGCGTCGACCGGGGCGCCCGGCCATGGTTCTGAAACGATGGCGGGCGGGTTTCATGTGATCAACAGCTATCACTGCTCGCGACTGAACACCAATACGGGACGGCTGACTCCCGCCATGTTCAGGGCGGTGTTTGATCGTGCGCGAGAGATCCTTGCGATCGGTTGATCGGCTAGCCCTTGTCCCGCATCAGGCGACCCTGCTCGCGCTTCCAATCGCGATCCGCCACGGTCTGGCGTTTATCCGGGGCGCTCTTGCCCTTCGCGAGACAGAGCTCCAACTTCGCCAGTCCCTTTTCACTCCAATAGAGGCGAACGGGAACAATTGTGCGTCCGTCGCGTCGAACGGCGCCCAGCAGCTTGTCGATCTGCTTGCGGTGCAAAAGCAGACGTCTTGGACGCCGAGGCTCGTGGTTGAAGCGATTGGCGGGGCCATATTCAGGGATGTAGGCATTGACCAGGGCGAACTCCCGGCCATCGACGCCAGCATACGATTCGGCGATATTGGCCTTGCCCAGGCGCAGAGATTTGACCTCGGAACCGGTGAGCACAAGTCCCGCCTCAAAGGTTTCTTCGAGAAAGTAGTCAAAACGCGCCCGCCGGTTCTCGGCAATCAACTTACCGGTCATGATTTGACGCCCACCTCTTCCAGAGCGGCGACGATCTCGGCCTTCACGGCCTCGGCGCAGGGCGCGATCGGCAGGCGGCAGCGGTCGGAGCAAAGGCCCAAATGTGACAGCGCGAACTTGGTCGGGGCCGGCGAGGCATCCAGGAAAAGCGCGCGGTGCAGGCGGATCAAGCGGTCCTGCAAAGCCAAGGCCGCCGACCAGTCGCCGGCCAGACAGGCGTCGAAGAAGCTCGCGCAGGCTTCAGGCGCCACATTGGCCGTCACCGAGATGCAACCATGGCCGCCATGCGCCATGTAGCCGAGCGCGCTGGGGTCATCGCCGGACAGCATGACCCAGCCCGGCCCACACTCCGTCCTCTGCAGGCTGGCGCGCCCCAGGTCCCCGGTCGCGTCCTTCACCCCCAGCACGTGGGGCAGGATCGACAATCGCCGCAAGGTGTCGTTGGAGACATCGACGCTGGTCCTGGCCGGCACGTTGTAGACAATCACCGGCAGGTCAACGGCCTCACTGATCGCGGCATAGTGGCGATACAGCCCCTCCTGGCTTGGCCGGTTGTAATAGGGCGTCACCACCAGAGCGGCCTGCGCACCGGCCTTTTGGGCGTGTTGCACCAGAGTAATGGCCTCGGATGTCGAATTGGAGCCCGCTCCGGCGATGACCGGCACGCGACCGGCGGCAATCTCCACGCACAGCCCCACGACCCGTTGGTGTTCGGCATGGCTCAGCGTTGCGGTCTCGCCGGTCGTCCCCACCGGAACCAGCCCGTGCACGCCGGCGGCGATTTGGCGTTCGACCAAGGCGGCGAACGATGATTCATCGATCTTGTCGCCATCAAATGGCGTCACCAACGCCGGAAAAACGCCTTTGAACATTATTCTCGGGTGAGCGGAGTCTGACATGCGATGCAAAAGGTCGTGATACGCCAACAGTTGGTTAGGGTTTGGGAGCGGACTCTGACCATAGGTCGCACGGGGGCATGTGAGCAACCTTGTCTTCGCGGGCGTAGGAGGTCTGGCGTTTCCATGAGGAGTTTCAAAAAGGTGCGCATCGGGATTCGCCGGGGCCTGCTAATGACGGGCGCACTGCTGATGGCGACGGCCGCGATGGCCGATCCCGATATCGTGGCCGCGCCGACCACCACGTCAGCCCCGACCACGCCCATCGCCGTGCCGCCGTCGCAAATGCCCCCAATGCCGGTGGTGGCGGGCGGCCCTTGGAACGAGGCCCAGTCGGTCATGGGGGTCCTGGAGGGCGCGAAATATGGCGAGGGCTCGCGCATCCGCGCCGCGATGGTCAGGATGAACGACCCCCTCTCCTTCAAGATTGCGCTTTGGGCGCTGGCCGACACCGCGCCGGATTCCTTGAGTTGGGCCGAGGCGGATTTGGCGCTGCGCGATCTGGCGGGTTGGCCGCGCGCCGCCCGCCGTCGGGTCGCCGCCGAAAAGTTGATCAATCGCTCAAGACTGCCAGCCCAGGCGGTCATCACCTGGTTCGCGTCCGACCGGCCGGTCACCATGCCGGGCGCCGTGGCGCTCGGCGCCGCCCTGTTCGCTACCGGTCGGCGCGATGAGGCCGCCCAGGTCATCCGCCTGGCCTGGAGGGG
>JAYUBD010000389.1:0-1605 GCA_043740995.1 Caulobacteraceae bacterium
GAGCGACTGGGGCGCCAGGACCGCCGCGCCGGGCGCCAGCGCCTCATAGGCGGCAGGTAAATTGACCTCTGGCCCGCGATGCGCCGCCGCGGCGAGAGCGCAGGTCGGCAGAGCGAGCGCCATCAAGACAGCGAGGCGATTTGGCGCGATCATGGAATTGGTTGCTATCCCCGGGATGCGGCGTCTTAACAGTGCTTGGTTCAGATTGCCACGCCGCGCTCGCGACGATCCCAATAAAATCTTCAACCGCTTCCCGTGAGCGCCGGGTTCGGTCACTATTCGTCGAGGCATCGCGTTTGAAGGAAAATGACGTGGGTGAGGTTCGCGTCGGGATCGGCGGCTGGGTTTTCGCGCCTTGGCGCGGCGGATTCTATCCCAAGGCGTTGCGGCAGGCGGAGGAGCTGTCCTATGCGGCAAGCCGGCTCACCGCCATCGAGATCAACGCCACCTATCACGCCGCCCAAACGCCGCAACGGTTCGCTGCCTGGGCCCGCGCGACGCCGGACGATTTCAAGTTCACGGTCAAGGCTTCCCGCGCCTGCACCAATCGCCGGATCCTGGGAGATGCGGGCGAGTCGGTTCAACGGTTCTTTGCCCAGGGCGTGACGGAACTGGGTGCGCGGCTGGGACCGATCCTTTGGCAGTTCATGCCGACCAAAAAATACCAGCCCGACGATGTCGCCGCTTTTCTCGCCCTGTTGCCCGCGCGCGCCGATGGGCTTGCGCTGCGGCATTGCATCGAGGCCAGGCATGAAAGCTTCGCGACGCCCGGCTTTGTCGAGCAGTGTCGGGCGCGTGGCGTGGCGATCTGTTGCGCGCAGGACGAGGGCGGCCCGCTGATCGCCGACCCGACCGCCGATTTCGTCTATGCCCGCCTGATGCGCGGGTCCGATGATCTTGCCGCCGGCTATCCGGCCGCCGATCTCGACCTCTGGGCGGATCGCCTGAACACCTATGCCTTGGGCGGCATCCCGAAGGGTCTGCCCCTGATTGGATCGACGTCGCAACCCGCACCCTCCCGCGACGTGTTCGCCTTTTTTATCCGGTCCGGCAAGGCGCGGGCGCCCGCCGCCGCGATGGCCCTGATCGATCGCCTGCGGGCGATGTGAGAAAGGCGGCTGGACTTCCTCCCGCCTCTGATCGATCCTTGAGGCCGTGCGCGGGTAACCTGATCAGGCATGTCTCAAGTCCATTATCTCTCGACCGGAAAGCGCGAACACACCAAGGCGGTGAACCGTCTGGCGATCCTGGCCGCCGCCCGCGAGGTGTTCGGCGAGATGGGCTTCGAGGCGGCTTCGGTGCGCGACATCATTCGGCGCACAAGCCTGTCGGTCGGCGCCTTCTATAATTACTTCCGTTCCAAGGAGGAGGTGTTCGACGCCCTCGCCGACGACGGGGCGCGGCGGTTCAAACCCATCCTTCACGCCCAGGCGGCCAAGGCGACCGATTTCGAATCCTATCTGCGCGCCGGCGTGAGGGCCTATTTCGATTTCATCGCCGGCGAGCACGCGGCGTTCGTGGCTCTGCAGCCCAATGGGGAAATGCCGCCGCAAACGCGCAATACGCCAGAGATCCTGGCGGTTTTTCAGGAGGTGCGTAGCGTGT
>JAYUBD010000390.1:0-1603 GCA_043740995.1 Caulobacteraceae bacterium
CACCGACACGGAAAACAACCCGATCATCGCCGCCTTCTTGCCGAGGGCGCGTGAGAGTTGGGGGGCGAGGAAGACGGCGAGCAGGGAGCCGATCGATCCGGCTGGAATCAGGATGCCGAACTGGTTCGGACTGAGGTTCCAGAAGTGGGTATAAAGATAGATGCTAAGCCCCTGGCTCACGCCGCCGCCCACGCCGCCAATCGTTCCGCCCAGCATCAGGGCGATCAGGGACCGGTTGGTCAGGGTGACGCGGATCTCGCGCCAGCTCTCGGCCAAGCTCGACCGACGCACGCGCGCCTGGGGCAGGGTCGCGATCCGCCCATGCGTGCCGGCGGCCGACAGGGTGATTGAGATGAACATCACCGCCGCGGCCAGGGCGCCGAATTGCGCGTAGCCCCGGCGGTTGAGGATGCCCAGCGTATTATGCGGCCCGACGCGCAGGAACACTTCGTTGAGCACCAGGGTGATCAGCGCGCCGCCAATAATGCCGAAGAACCAGCGATAGCTCTGCAGGGTCGTCCGTTCGTCGTAGTTCGGCGTTAGTTCCGGGGTCAGGGCATTGCTCGGAATTTCGTAAAGGCTCACCGAAACCCTCACCAGGATCATCATCGCCACCGTGAAGGTGACCACGGCGGCGTCGGAAAGCCCGGGCGGCGCGTTCCACAGCAGGAAGAAAAACAGGGCTACCGGAACGGCGGAGACATACATGAACGGATGGCGCCGCCCCCAGCGGGTGCGGGTCATGTCCGACCATCTTCCGATCAGGGGATCGATGAGGGCGTCCACGAACAGCGAGACCATGATCGCCGTGCCGACCAGCAGCGGCGGGACGCCGAGCACCTGATTCAGATAGACCTGAAGCACCGCGCCGGAGAGGCCCGCGAAGGCGACGCCGTAAGCGACCGACCCGAAGCCATAGCTGAGCTTGGTCGCCGTCCTCAGCCGGGTCGGGAATGCGTTCAAGCCTTGCATCGCTTCGCTCCCTGTCCGTCGCGCCGCTCTTAGAGGCGGAGATTTGAGAATGTGGTATCTTGGTTCTGGGTCAAGGTCGCCGATGTCGCCGCGGCCTCGTTTATGAGTTTGCGCTTTCGACAATCTGTTTGGGCCGCAGGTCCGGCCCCCAGGTCATCACGGGCGGATTGGAGGCCGTGCTCTGCGCCTCATAGGTGCGGCGAAGCATGGCGGGCCAGAAGTCGCCGTTGAAGACGTAGAAGCGGTTCTCCTTCAACGCCTCAAGCGTCAGGCGCGCGATCTCTTGTGGCGGAACGCCGCGGCCCTGGAACGCCTCAGAGCCCCTTACGTGGCCAGGATCGTTCCACTCGCGGTCGCTCCAGGCCTGGTCGCCCGCCGGTCGGTTGCGGTTCGATTTGTGAATTTGCGTATCAACCATACCGGGGCAGACCACCGAGACGCCGATCAAAGTGTTCCAGGCGGCGAGTTCCGAAAAGAGCGACTGGCTGATCGACAGCGCGGCGGCCTTGGACGAGCAATAGGGCGAGTGTTCTCCGGTGCCGTTGAAGGCGGCGAGGGAGGCGGTGTTGATCACGTGCGCGGGTTCACCCTGCGCGATCAGGATCGGCACGAAGGCCTTGACGCCATGCAC
>JAYUBD010000391.1:0-16727 GCA_043740995.1 Caulobacteraceae bacterium
GTGTGCCAAAAATTCAAAACCGACGGGTTTGTGAGCCTCTTCCGACAAGCTGAATGCGGCGACGCCACCGGGGCGACGAGCGTGGCGCGCGCCAAAGTGTGTCGTGGTGACCGATCCCTTCTGGTCGTGCGGTAAATTACGGATCGGTGAGTGTTGGTGGCCTAGGCGACCGAGCGGTCCTGGCGCGGAGACGGCGGGTTTGGCCCCGGCTCGCCGGTGGGATCGAACACGACGCGCGCCGCGGTCAGCCGTACCTTCTGGCCCACGCCAAAGCCCGCGGCCTGTTGCTCGGTCAGCTCAGCGGCAAACCGCTGGCCGCCCAGGGCCTGGCACTCGATGGAGCGCAGCGCGCCGCGACCGGTCACGCTGACGATCCGCACGGGCAGGCCCTCGGCGCCGGGCAAGCCCAGTCGAGTGTCCGCCGGTCGAAATAGGGCGACGCCCCGGCCAGCGCCGCCACCGGCCGACTCCACGACCGGAGCGGAGAAGCCGTCGAACCGCGCCACGCCCTGGGCAACCTCCACGCGCAGCCGGTTGCAGTCGCCCAGGAACTCGAACACGAAAGGCGAAGCCGGCGCGGCGTCCAGGGCCTCCGGGGGGCCGATCTGTTCCACCCGGCCGCGGTTCATCAGCACCACCCGGTCGGCCAGGGCCATGGCCTCCTCCTGGTCGTGGGTGACCAGGAGGGTCGTGACGCCGGTGGCGTCGTGGATGCGGCGAAGTTCGCCGCGCAACTCCTTCCGCACCTTGGCGTCCAGGGCGCCGAACGGCTCGTCGAGCAGCAGCAGCCGGGGCTCGACCGCCAAGGCCCGCGCCACGGCCACCCGCTGGCGCTGGCCGCCGGAAAGCTGGGACGGATAGCGCCCGCCCAGGCCGCTGATCTGGGTGAGATTGAGCAAGGCCTCCACACGTGCGGCGATCTCGGCCCGGGATGGGCGTTGGGCGCGCGGCCGCACGTCCAGGCCAAAGGCAATGTTGCGGGCCACCGTCATGTGCCGGAACAGGGCGTAGTGCTGGAAGACCAAGCCCACCCGCCGCTCCCGCGCCGTCATCGCCAGAAAGTCCAGTCCATTGAGCCGCACCTCGCCTCGGTCGGGGGCTTCCAGGCCGGCCAGGACGCGCAGCAGGGTGGTCTTGCCGGATCCGGAGGGACCCAGAAGCGCCAAAAACTCTCCGTCGCGCGCTTCGAGGGATATGCCGTCCAGGGCGGGATAGCGGCCGAACTGCTTGGCGATGCGGTCGATGGTCAGAGTCATGCGGGGGCCTGGGTCAGAGAGGGCCCGCCGGCGTCCATCGCCGCCTTGGCCGCCAGGGTGACGATGGCCAGGCCGGCGAGGAGGGAGGCCGCAGCGAAAGCGCCCACAAAATCATAGCCATTATAGAGCGCCTCGACATGCAGGGGCAGGGTCTCGGTCAAGCCGCGGATATGGCCGGAAAGCACCGACACTGCGCCGAATTCACCCATGGCCCGGGCGTTGCACAGAAGGACGCCGTCCAGCAGCGCCCAGCGGATATTGGGCAGGGTCACCTTTGTGAACACGGTCCAGCCCCCGGCGCCCAGGGTGACCGCCGCCATTTCCTCGTCGGGACCTTGTTCGTTCATCAACGAAATCAGTTCGCGCGCGACCAGGGGCACGGTGACCAAAACGGTTCCCAGGATGATGCCAGGGACGGCGAAGATCACCTTGATTCCCGCCGCGTCCAGCGTCGGTCCAAACCATCCACGGGCGCCGAAGATCAATACCCAGACCAGACCGGCGATCACTGGCGACATCGAGAGCGGCAGGTCGATCAGGGTGAGAAGCGCGGTCTTTCCGGGAAAGTCGAAGCGGGTAATCGACCAAGCCGCGGCGATGCCGAACACGGCGTTCAGCGGCACGGCGATGGCGGCCACCAGCAGGGTCAGGCGAATCGCGGCCAGGGCGTCCTGGTCGCGGAACGTGTCCAGATACGGCCCAAACCCCTTGGCCAGGGCGCCGGCGAAAACCGTGGCCATGGGCGCGCCGATCACCAGGGCCAGCCAACCCAGCGCCAGGGCCAGGACCAGCAGGGCCAGTGGGTCCCGGGGCCGATGCGCGGGCCGCCGTCCGGGGATCATGGGGCCGTCCGCCGGGCGAGGACCACCTGGGTCCGGTTGGTAACCACCAGCACCGTCAACGACAGGAGCAGCATAACCAGCCCCACCGCCGCCGCACCGGAATAGTCATAGGCCTCAAGCCGCGTGACGATGACCAGCGGCGCAATCTCGGACAGGCCCGGAATATTGCCGGCGATGAAGATGACTGAACCGTACTCGCCCGCCCCCCGCGCGAAGGCCAGGGCAAAGCCGGTGATAAGGGCGGGGCGCAGGGCCGGGATCACCAGGCGCCAGAAGGTCTGGGCCGGGCGCGCGCCCAGAGTCTCGGCCGCCTCCTCCAGGCTTGCGTCCAGTTCGGCCAGCACCGGCTGCACCGCGCGCACCACGAAGGGAAGACCCACGGCCAGCAGGGCGACGAGGACGCCGACGGGGGTGTAGGCGATCTTGATCCCCAGGGGCGCCAGGAGGCCCCCGATGGGGCCGTTGGGACCGTAGAGGCCGGCAAGCGCGATTCCGGCGACGGCGGTGGGCAGGGCGAAGGGCAGATCGACCAGGGCGTCCACCAGCCGCCGTCCCGGGAAATCCTGCCGGGTCAGCACCCAGGCAATGAGGAGACCCATGACCACATTGATCGCCGCCGCCGCCAGGGCGGCGGTGAAACTCAGGCGCAGGGCCGCCAGGGTTCGCGGCCGTAGGATCGCCGCGACGAAGCCGTCCACCCCATGCTCCCAGGGCCGGGCCACCAGGGCCGCCAGGGGCAGCAGGATGATCAGGCCCGCATAGACGAGAGTGAAGGGCATGGCCACGCCAAACCCCGGCAGGGCCCGGCGACGGGCCGCCCGGCCTCCCAATTTTGGCGCGACGAGTGCGGTCAAGGTTCAGCCCGGCTTGTACAGGGCGTCAAAGGCGCCGCCGTCGGCGAAGTGCCGGGCCTGAGCCTTCTGCCAGCCGCCGAAAGCCTGGATGGTGATCAGGTCGAGGGGCGGGAACTTCGCCGCGTACTTCGCCGCCACCGCCCCGCTGCGGGGGCGGAAATGGCGCCGCGCGGCCAGCTCCTGGGCCGGTTCGCCGAACAGCTGCTCGAGATAGGCCTGGGCGACCTTGCGGGTGCCGCGCTTGTCGACCACCTTGTCCACAAGCGACACCGGCGGCTCGGCCAATATGCTGATCGACGGTCGGACGATCTCCAGCTTTCCCGGCCCGGCCTCGTCGATGGCCAAAATGGCCTCGTTTTCCCAGCCCAGCAGAACATCGCCGATGCCGCGCTGCAGGAAGGTGGTGGTGGCGCCGCGCGAGCCGGTGTCCAGGACGGGCACGTTCTTATAGAGACCGCGCACGAAGCCCAGGGCGCGGGTCTCGTCGTTGCCATTGTGGCGCTTGGCGAAGCCCAGCGCGGCCAGATAGCTCCAGCGAGCGCCGCCGGAGGTCTTCGGGTTAGGGGTGATCACCTGCACGCCCGGCTTCACCAGGTCCAGCCAGTCGCGAATGCCCCGAGGATTGCCCTTGCGGACCAGGAAGACGATCGTGGAGGTGTAGGGCGCGCTGTTGAACGGCAGGCGGGTCTGCCAGTTGGGCGCGATCAGTCCGCGCTTGGCGATGGCGTCGATGTCATAGGCCAGGGCCAGGGTGACGATGTCCGCCTCCAACCCATCGACCACGGCGCGGGCCTGCTTGCCGGACCCGTCATGCGACTGGCGCACAGAGACGTCCTGCCTCGCGCGGCGCCGCCAGTCGGCGGCGAACAGGCCATTGTAGTCCTTGTAGAATTCCCGGGTGGGATCATAGCTGGCGTTAAGCAGGGTCACCGCCCCCGGCGCCGCCCCCGCCGCGTGGGCGGCCAGCAGCGAAAGTCCGCCGCCGCCGGCCACGAGCAGGGTTCGCCGTAAAATCATGCTGGCCATGGTGCATCCCGATCATGAAGCTCGCGGATAACATAGGTCGCGCCACGCCCCGGTCCCAGGCAGTTTTTGCTTCACGGAACCGGATGGCGCCTAAGGTCAGTTTTCCTGATAGACGCCTTTAGATTTTCAGGCAGGCGATCGGCGCCAGGTCCGCTTGCCGCGCGCCTCCCAGGGCCGCACTTGTCTCGCGCTCGGCGAAATTGGAGAGTCTTTTTGCAGTCATCGGCCAAGGTCGCGGTGATCGGCGCGGGGTTCAGCGGCGTCTTGACGGCACTGCGCCTGCTGCTCGATCCCGACGGACCTGTGGTTGTGCTGATCGAGCGGGGGCCGCGCTTCGCTAGGGGCGGCGCATTCTCCACCACAAGTCCCCACCATCTGCTGAACGTGCGGGCGGCCAATATGAGCGCCTTTGTCGAGGATCCGCGCCATTTTCTCGACTGGCTGGCCGACGAAGCCGCCGGACAGGCCTTCGTCACCCGCGACCAGTATGGTCGCTATCTTCAGGCGCTGTTACGCAGGGCGGCGTCGGGAGACGGGGCCCGGCGCCTGGTGCTCGAACACGACGAGGTCATGACCGTGTCGTCGGTGGAAGACGGCTGGGCGCTGCGGATGGGGGTCGGCAAGGTTCTTCGGGTGGATGCGGTTGTCCTGGCGCTTGGCCATCAGCCGCCCCCGCCGCCGCCGGGTCTCGACCCGGCCTTGACCCTTTCGCCGCGCTATTGGGCCGATCCCTGGACCAGCGAGGCGCCGCCGCTGGGCGCGCGCTCGGCGCTTCTGGTGGGCGCCGGTCTCACCGCCGTCGATCTCACCCTGTCGCTTCAGGCCGCCCGGCCCGGGATGGCGATCGCCGCACTGTCCCGCCATGGCCTCGCGCCGCGACCGCACGGCGAGGCGGCAGAGGTCGAAGCGGCGCCGGCCGAGCCGCCCCGCGGCGGACCTCTGGCCCTGCTGCGACAGACCCGCCGGGCCGCCGGTGGGGACTGGCGCGCGGCGATCGACGCCCTGCGACCGCAGGTGCAGAGCCTGTGGCGCCGTTGGAGCCGCGCCGAACAGGGCCGGTTCCTGCGCCATCTCAAGCCGTGGTGGGACGTGCATCGCCACCGCATGGCCCCAGCGGTCGCCAGCCGCATCGACAGCTTGCAGGCCGATGGCCGCCTGCGGCTGGAGGCGGGCCGGCTGCTGGACCTGCGCGCCGAGACGGACACGGTGGTGGCGCGCTGGATCCCGCGGGGATCGCGGGAGATCCGGCGCGAGGCATTCGACCTGGTGGTCAATTGCGCCGGCCCCCAGAGCGACGCCAGCCAGTGGAGCGCGGGGCTAATCGGTCAGATGCTCGAGGCGGGCCAGGTGAGGTGCGACTTCTGGCGGCTGGGGTTGGAGGTCGATGGGCGATCGAGAGTCGTTGACGCCGACGGGCGGGCCCACGCCACCCTATTCGCCGTTGGTCCGGTGGCCCGCGGCCATTTTTACGAGGTGGTCTCGGTCGCCGACATCCGCCTGCAGGCGGCGGAATGCGCCGAGGCGGTGGTCGCCGCCCTCTCTGCGAGCTCCGTGGTCAGGGCCGCCGCCGGATCGGGCGCCCTGGCCGCAACCCTGGCGGCGGAGTTGAGCGAGCGGATCGCCGAGATCGATGTCGAGCTCGCCAGCCTGAAATTCGCCGGCCGCCTGCGAAACGGCTGGGAGCTGCGTGGCCAGCGTCGGGCTCTGGGCGACATCGCCCTGTGGCTAGACCAGAACCGGCCGGATCGATAGGCGCCGCCATGCTGTTCATCGCCCTGGCCCGCTGAGGCGGCGGCTGGGTCTATGATCCGAGTGATGGCGGGACGTACAAGGCCGAGCTGACCTTCGCCGACATGGTCGATATGACCAAGCTGCGCTGGCGGTTGGCGGGAGTCAGGTCAGCGACCCCACGATCGAGGCGCGCTGCGAGAGTTCGATCCAGTTGCCGTCGGGATCGCGGACCATGGAGATCCGCGCCGTGGTTCCGAGCGTCACCGGGGCGACGGCTTCCCGGCCACCCCAGGCAAGCACGCGGGCGTGTTCGTCATCCACCTTGAAGACCTGGAAGGTGATGTAACGCCACCCCTTGCCGGCCATCTGGGCGTCGGCGGCGGCGTCAGTGGATTGCTCGAGCAGGATCAGGCTCTCGCCCGCGCGAAAGGCCGCGCCAGTGGGGGCTGAATGTTCGTCAAGACCCAGAGCCTCCGCATAGAAGCGCCGATGCGCTTCCAGATCTCGCACGACGAGGCGCACGGCGATCTGTCCGACGCCGCCGGCTCCCGGTGCGACGAGCGATACCCGCACGCCATCGGGGCCGGTAAGCCTGAGGGTCTCCGCGAGGCCGGGGCGGGCGATAAACAGTTCGCGATAACCGCTGGGCGGGTTGTTGGGCAGGGGGTCGGCATGGTGATTGACCTTGACGACCGAGCCCAGCGCGTCGTGCCTGTGCTGGTCCTGGCCACGGCGGATTTTAAGAAGGTGATCAAACGGGACCCCGGCCTCATTCCGCCAGAAGGCCAGCATCGGCTCAAGCTGGTTGGTAGACAGGCCGATGTCGATCCGGGGTTTGGCGAGGTTCATGGCTTTGGCGCCTTTCCTTTCGGGCCGGTCCACGGCATGAGATTTCCAAATGGGCCGAAGCGGCCGGTTGAGGAAGCGAAACCATGAAGGCGGCGGTCTATTACGAGAACGGCGAACCCGGCGTTCTGCGCTATGAGGACGTTCCTGATCCTGAATGCCACCCCAAGGGTGTTCTGATCAAGGTTGAGGCGGTCAGCATCGAGGGCGGCGATACGCTCAACCGGTTTGGCGGTGCGCTCGTCACCCGGCCCCACATCGTCGGCTACCAGGCGGCGGGTGAAATTATCCAGGTTGGCGATCAGGTCACCGGTCTGCGGGTTGGCCAGAAGGTGGCGACCACCGCGGCGTTCGGATCCCATGCCGAGCTGCGGGCCGTACCCGCCCGCAACGCCTGGCTGATCCCCGATGATTTCGACGTTCGCCTGGCCTCGGTGATGCCGGTCACGTTTGGCACAGCCGATGATTGTCTGTTCGAATTTGGTCATCTGACGGCCGGCGAGACCGTGCTGGTGCAGGCCGGAGCCAGCGGCGTGGGGGTCGCGGCGATCCAACTGGCCAAGCGGGCCGGGGCGACCGTTCTGGCCACCGCGTCGAGCGATCAGCGGCTTGAGCGGCTGAAGGCGATCGGCCTGGATCACGGCATCAACTACAAGACCGATGACGTGGTGCAGAGCGTCATGCGCCTGACGAACAATAAGGGCGTCAATCTGGTGGTCGATTCCGTCGGCGGGCCGACCTTGCAGGGCTCGATCCTCTCGCTCGCCTATCGCGGACGGGTATCGATGGTCGGCGCCGCCGGGCGCGAGCCGATGCGTGTCGACGTCGGCTCGATGATGGGCGGCAATCGCTCGCTCAGCGGCGTGTTTCTGGGGGCCGAGATCGGCACGGATCGGGTGCATGACAATATCCAGCGGCTGATCGACGACGCGGCGCGGGGCGACCTGAAGGTGCTGATCGACAAAACCTTCCCGCTATCCGAGGCCGCCGCCGCCCACGCCTATATCGAAAGCCGCCAGGCGGTGGGTCGCGTACTGCTGATCCCGTAACCGACCTTCTATCTATCGATTGTAAAGATGGCCGCGATGGCTAGAGTCGCGGCTCAAGTTTGAGGAGAGACGATCATGGCCGATGGCGCCGGAAACGGTTTGAGGGATGCGCGGGCCGAGGCCTACGCCATGCCTCTGGATCAGATTGATCTATCCCTCGGGGAACGTTTCCGTGACGATACGCTCTGGCCGTTCTTTGAGCGGATGCGGGCCGAGGACCCGGTGCATTTCACCGCCGAGAGTGAGTTTGGACCCTATTGGTCGGTGACCCGCTATGATGACATCATGACCGTGGACACCAACCACGGCGTGTTTTCTTCCGAGGGCGGCATAACCATCGCCAATCCCCGGGAAGACTTCACCCTGCCGATGTTCATCGCCATGGACCCCCCCAAACACGATGCCCAGCGCAAGGTGGTCAGCCCGATCGTCGCCCCGGCCAACCTGGCCAAGCTGGAGATCCTGATCCGCGAGCGGGCGCAAGAGATCTTCAATTCACTGCCGATCGGCGAGACCTTCGACTGGGTTGACCGCGTCTCCATTGAACTCACCACCCAGATGCTGGCGACCCTGTTCGATTTCCCGTGGGAGGACCGACGTAAATTGACCCGCTGGTCGGACGTCGCCACGGCTTCCGAAGAATCCGGGCTGATCGAGTCGGAAGAAGCCCGTCAGGCCGAGCTGTTCGAATGCGCCGCCTATTTTACCAATTTGTGGAACCAGCGGGTCAATGCCGAACCCAAGGGCGACCTGATCTCGATGATGGCGCATGCCGATGCGACGCGAAACATGGAGCCGATGGAGTATCTGGGAAACCTGATCCTGCTCATCGTCGGCGGCAATGACACCACCCGCAATTCCATCACCGGCGGCGTCGTGGCGCTCAACCAGAATCCCGATCAGTACCAGAAGCTGCGCGACAATCCGGGGCTGATCACCAAGATGGTGCCGGAAATCATCCGCTGGCAAACACCCCTGGCCCATATGCGCCGCATCGCGCTGTCCGACTTCGAACTCGGCGGCAAGCTGATCAAGGCGGGCGACAAGGTAGTGATGTGGTACGTCTCGGGCAATCGTGACGAAAGGGCGATCGAGCACCCCAACGCCTTCATCATTGATCGCGAGCGTCCCCGCCAGCATCTGTCCTTCGGCTTCGGCATCCATCGCTGCGTGGGCAATCGCCTGGCGGAAATGCAATTGCGAATCGTCTGGGAAGAAATCCTCAAGCGCTGGCACAAGATCGAAGTGGTCGGCGAACCCCGCCGGGTGCTGTCGAGCTTCGTGAAGGGCTATGATTATTTGCCGGTGCGGATCATTCCGTAGGCGATTAGACCGGCGTCAGGGGCATGCGTACACCGGGCGGGTTTTCCACTCGGATTTGATCACCGGCGGCGATCGCGCCGCCGGTCAAGACCATGCCCATCACCCCTGCCTTGCGCACCAGGCCGCCGAGCGCGTTGCGGCCGAGAGTCGCGTCCATCAGGCCTGGATGGAGGCCGTTCAACTGAAGGCACGGATTGCGCAGGCCCGTGATCTCAAGCACCGCGTGTGCGCCAATATGTAAGCGCGCGCCCGTCGGCAGGCTCAACAGGTTGAGGTTCCGGGTGGTGATGTTCTCGCCCATCTGACCCGGGGCGACGTCGAACCCCTGAGCCAGAAGATCGTCCAGGAGTTCGGTCGCGATCAGGTGGACCTGTCGCAGATTGGGCGCGGTAGGATCACGGCGAACCCTGGATCGGTGCTTTACCGTCGCGCCGGCATGGGC
Source organism: Caulobacteraceae bacterium (assembly GCA_043740995.1). Taxonomy (GTDB): domain Bacteria; phylum Pseudomonadota; class Alphaproteobacteria; order Caulobacterales; family Caulobacteraceae; genus Acaudatibacter. The sequence continues at coordinate 9,370 of JAYUBD010000391.1, forward strand.
GTCGCCCTCAACGCCCAGGCCGGCCACCAAGCGGATGCTTTCGGCGAGATATTTGCTCAGGGCGTGACGGGGATTGAGACAGACCGCGACGACCAGGGCCCGCTCCCCAGCATGGGGAGGGCAAAAATCATCGGGCGGGGACGTGTTGTTCATCAGTAATTCAGGCGAACTTTCACACTTCCCCACCCTCGCCGATGTTTTGCATCGTCTTTCCCTCCCCAATATTGGGGAGGGAGGAACGTATCTAACCTAGCAATTGTAATACATGTCGAATTCCACCGGGTGCGGGTGGAGTTGAAGGCGCATAACTTCTTCCATCTTCAGTTCGATATAGCTGTCAATGAAATCATCGTCCATCACGCCGCCCTTCTTTAGGAAGGCCCGATCTTTGTCGAGATTGTCCAGCGCCTCGCGGAGCGAACCGCAGACCTCGGGAACCTTCTTCTGCTCGCGTGGGGGCAGATCGTAGAGGTTCTTGTCGGCGGGCGCGCCGGGATCGATCTTGTTCTCGATGCCGTCGAGGCCGGCCATCAGCATGGCGGTGAACCCGAGATAGGGGTTGCCCATGGGATCGGGGAAGCGGACCTCGATGCGCTTGCCCTTGGGGCTGTCCACGTGCGGGATGCGGATCGAGGCGGAGCGGTTGCGCGCCGAATAGGCCAATTTCACCGGAGCTTCGTAACCGGGCACCAGACGTTTGTAGGAATTGGTCGTCGAGTTGGTGAAGGCGTTGATCGCCTTGGCGTGCCTGATGATCCCGCCGATGTAATAGAGGCACATTTGCGAGAGACCGGCATATTCGTCGCCGGCGAACAGCGGCTTGCCTTCGTTCCAGATCGACTGGTGGACGTGCATGCCCGAACCATTGTCGCCGAACATCGGCTTGGCCATGAACGTGGCCGTCTTGCCGTAGGCATGGGCCACATTGTGCACCACGTATTTGTAGAGCTGCAGACGGTCGGCCATGGTGATCAGGTCGGAAAACTTCAGGCCAAGCTCGTGCTGGGCGGGCGCGACCTCGTGATGGTGCTTTTCCGGCTGCATGCCCAGTTCGCCCATCACCGCCAGCATTTCGCCGCGCAGATCCTGCGCCGAATCGGTCGGGTTGACCGGGAAGTAGCCGCCCTTGGGTCCGGGGCGGTGGCCCATATTGCCCTCCGGGTATTCCTTGCCGGTATTGCTGGGCAATTCGCTCGAGTCGTATGAGTAGCCGGTATTGTGCGGCGCCGTGTTCCAGCGGACGTCGTCGAAGACAAAGAATTCGGCTTCCGGACCAAAATACACGGTGTCGCCGACGCCGGCCGCCTGCACATAGGTCAGGGCTTTTTTAGCGATGGAACGCGGATCGCGGTTGTACGGCTCATTGGTGTCGGGGTTGAGCACGTCGCAAAACAGGCAAAGCGTAGTTTGCTGGTAGAACGGATCAATATAGGCGCTGCCGAGGTCCGGTCGCAGTTTCATATCCGACTCATTGATCGCCTTCCAGCCGGAGATAGACGAACCGTCAAACATCGTTCCATCCGAGAGGAAATCCTCATCGACCAGGTCGAGGTCGAAGGTCACATGCTGCATTTTGCCGCGAATGTCGGTGAAGCGAACATCGACATATTGCACTTCTTTTTCCTTGATCATCTCAAGGATATCATTGGGCGTAGTCATTGGTTTTGTTCCCTTTTGCGCCTCAGCGGGCGGGATGTGGATGGTGATCTGTGTTGCGGGTCAGGGTGAAGGGGTGGGTGGGGTTAGATCGCCGCCGCGCCGGTTTCGCCGGTGCGGATGCGAACGACCTCAGCGATCTCCGAGACAAATATCTTGCCGTCGCCGATACGACCGGTACGGGCCGCGGTTTGGATAGCGTCAACAGCAGCGGCGGCCTGATCGTCGGCGACGACCACTTCGATCTTAATTTTCGGCAGGAAGTCGACGACGTATTCCGCCCCGCGATAGAGTTCGGTCTGTCCCTTCTGCCGGCCAAACCCCTTGGCCTCAAGGACGGTCATCCCCTGCAAGCCGAGCTCCTGGAGGGCCTCTTTCACGTCATCCAGCTTGAACGGTTTAATGATCGCTTCGATCTTCTTCATGCACTCCGATCCGATGCGAACAATAGACTCGACCGCGTCGCGAACGAGCATGAGGGACCTTCCGGGCGCAAGAGCCTGAACACGGCGCTTCCTGTCAATCACCCGCAGTCCACCGGGCCGCCGAATAATTAGGCAGGGCCGCTCGAAATTAAAGCATCGCCCCGGATGCGACCATTCTAAAAAGGCTTGTGAACGCCGCTGCCCTCCCTAGGATTGGTCCACCACACCGGCGTGGGACTTCGATAGAATGGCGAGGGCTACTCATGCGGGATACTACGCCGGTGCTGGTCGGCGCCGGGCAATTCACTTATCGCGGCGATCCCGCGAACGCGCCCGCGCCGCTGGCGCTGTTGCGGACGGTCGCGATGAGCGCGGCGGCCGATGCCGGATTGTCGATCAACGCGTTGCGCGACCTGGATGGCGTCGCCGTGGTGGGATTCACGGTCGATGCGCCGGGCGCCCTGGCCGCACTGCCGGTCCCGCGCCTCACCCATCCGCCCGCCAGTCTGGCGCGGGCGATCGGCGCCGCGCCGCGCTGGGCGGCTTATACCGAAATGGGCGGCAACGCGCCGCAACACCTGATCAATACGATCTGCGAGCGGATCGCAGCGGGTGAGAACGAATTCGTTTTGGCCGCCGGGGCGGAATTCCTGGGTTCGCTGATGCAAAAGCTGAAAAGCGGCCTGCCCTTTGAGGGTTACGGCGATGGACCTGGCGACGGCGACGACGGGTTGCCTCGGCGGGTGGGGGACAGCCGGGCTGGATCGTCGGCGCAGGAGACCTTGCACGGCCTGGGTCTGCCGGTGAACGTCTATCCCCTGTTTGAAAACGCCTTGCGCGCCAGGGATGGCCGATCCTTGGCCGATCACCAGAAGCGGCTTGGCCACTTGTTCGCGGCGTTCACGAAGGTTGCGGCCGCGAACCCGTTCGCCTGGTTTCCAACCGTCCGGACCGCCGAGGCGCTGGTGGAGGTGAGCCCCACGAACCGGATGATCAGCTTTCCCTATCCAAAATACCTGAACGCCATCATGCAGGTGGACCAGTCCGCCGCCGTGATTATCACCAGTGTCGCCAAGGCGCGCGAGATGGGCGTGCCCGAGGACCGGTTTGTCTATCTGCATGGCTGCGCCGATGCGCATGATCTTTGGTTTCCACTGGAGCGTCAGGACTATCATTCCAGCCCCGCCATGCAACTGACCGGTGAGCGCGCCCTGGACATGGCTCAGATCGGTGTGGCGGATCTGGATCTTATCGATCTCTATTCCTGTTTCCCGTCGGCGGTGCAGATAGGGGCCGAGGCGCTGGGCATCGGCATGGACGATCCTCGGGGCTTCACCGTGACCGGCGGCCTGCCCTACTTTGGGGGGCCGGGAAACAATTATGCGCTGCATGCGGTGGCCACGATGCTGCACAGGTTGCGCGCCCGACCGAGCGCGTTCGGACTGTCGACCGCCAACGGCTGGTATTTGACCAAGCAATCCACAGGAATCTATTCGACAACCCCGCCAAACACGGCCTTTGCTCGCCAGGATTCTTCGGTGATTCAGCGGCGGATCGACGCCTTGCCGCACCCGGCGGTGACCGAACGCCCACAGGGTGACGCGGTGGTCGAGACCTATACCGTTGTCCATAGCCGCCAAGGCTATCGCATGGGGATCGTCATCGGTCGGGATATGGAAGGGCGCCGATTTGTCGCGAACACCCCCTCGGATGAGGCGACTTTGCGCGGTATGGAGGCGGTCGAGCAGATCGGACGGCGGGGCACGGTTGGCGTCGCCCCGGACGGCCTGCGCAATCGTTTCATTCCAGGATGAGCTGAGCATGACCACCCTCTATCTGATCCGGCACGGTCGACCGGCCTCCACCTGGGGCGGTGATGACGAGGATCCCGGTTTGGACGAGGTTGGCCATGCGCAGGCGAGGGCGGTGGCCGAGCGCCTGATGGCGGCGACGCACGAGGCCAGGCCGCGCAGCGTGGTCAGTTCGCCCCTGCGGCGCTGCCGTGAAACCGCCCAGCCCCTGGCGGACGCACTAGGCGTCACGCTGATCATCGATGCGGCGGTCGGCGAAATTCCGACGCCCGCCGGGCTCGGCGCGGCGGAGCGACCGGCGTGGCTGAGAGCAGCCTTTCAAGGCAATTGGAGCCAGATCGTCGGCGACATCGACTATGAGCTCTGGCGTCACGCCGTGGCCCACGCTTTGGCGGCGCGGGAGGGCGCCGCGGTTTTCAGTCATTTTGTGGCAATCAATGCGGCGTTGTCGGTGTTGACCCACACTGATCGGGTGATCAGCTTTCGTCCGGACCACACCTCGGTGACGACGCTGCGCCTCGGACCCCAGGGGCTGGAACTGGTCCAACGCGGCGGGGAAGCGACGACGGGCGTGCTTTGATCACCCGGAGTATCTTCACCGTGGCGGAGATGCGCGCCGCCGATGCGGCGGCGGTGTCGGCGGGCGTCTCCGGCCTGGTCCTGATGGAGCGGGCTGGCAGGGCGGTGGCCGATTCGGTCATTGCGCGCTTTTCGCCGCGCCCCACGGTGGTGCTCGCCGGACCCGGAAATAATGGTGGCGACGGCTATGTGGCCGCTCGCTGTTTGAAGGCGGCGGGATGGCCGGTCCGGGTGGAAGCGCTCGGCCCCCCCAAGGGTGTGGACGCGATGGCCGCCGAACTGGCGTGGGATGGCGAAACAACCCCGCTGACGGTGCGCGGCGGCCACGCGGACCTCGTTATCGACGCTCTGTTCGGCGCGGGCCTCGACCGCCCGCTGGAGGCGGACATGGCGCGGCTTGCCCGTCGGCTCCAGCCGATGCGCGAGCGCGTGGTCGCCATTGATACGCCCAGTGGCCTGTCGGGCGACACCGGTCGACCGATTGGGTTGGTCAGCTTCACGGCGGCCCTGACGGTTACCTTCCATCGGCGCAAGATTGCTCATGTGCTGCAGCCGGGTCGGCAAATCTGCGGCGAGGTGGTGTTGGCCGATATCGGTCTGGGCGTGGCGGCGACGCGGTTGTGCGAGAACGCGCCGGATCTTTGGCTGGACGGTTTTCCATGGCCCGGCGTCGATGCCCACAAACACAAGCGGGGCCGACTGATTGTCGTAAGTGGCGAGGCCTGGAACACCGGGGCCGCCCGCCTGGCCGCCCGCGCTGCGCTGCGGATCGGCGCGGGCGTGGTGACTCTGCTGTCGCCGCCCGAGGCGCTGGGCGTCAATGCTTCTCACCTGGAGGCCGTCATGCTCCGACCGTTTGAAACGGATGTCGAGTTGGAGGCTGCGGCGTCCGATGTGGAAGCGGTGGTGATCGGACCCGCCGCCGGCTTGACCGAGGCGACCTTGTCCAATGTCCTGGCCGTGGCGCGCACCGGCGCCGCCCTGGTGATCGACGCCGACGCCTTGAGCGTCTTTCGCGACGAGCCGGACGAGCTGTTCCTAGCCCTCGATCGCGACGACGTTTTGACCCCCCATCCCGGCGAGTTCGAACGGGTGTTTCCGGGGGTGCTCAAGGCCTCCCCGGAACGTATCACCGCGACGCGCGTGGCTGCGGCGCGGGCACAAGCCGTGGTGCTGCTGAAAGGCCCCGATACGGTCGTCGCCGCGCCCGACGGTCGGGCGGCGGTCAATCTCAATGGTTCGGCTTGGCTGGCGACGGCGGGGTCGGGCGACGTCCTCGCCGGACTGATCGGCGGATTGATCGCGCAGGGCATGGAAAGTTTCGAGGCCGCGTGCGCCGGCGTCTGGATCCACGCCGCCTGTGCGGAGGCCTTTGGCCCCGGTCTGATCAGTGAAGACTTGCCGGGCCTCGTGCCCATGGTGTTGAAGTCGCTTTGGAACGGGCTCGCGTCGCCGGGCCGGACCGCGTAACAGGAAGCAATGATGCGAATCGCCCTCAAGACTTTGCTCGCCGCGCTTTGCGCCCTGGGCTCGGTGGTTCTGGCCTCACCCGCCACAGCCGCGAGCGTACACCACCACCACCACCATGTGGCGCCCGCGCCGCCGACCAAGCATCATCATCACCACCATGGGGCGGCGAAGGCGACCGCGGCGTCGCGCCACCATCGCCACCATCGCCGCGACCTCCACGAGATTGCCGCCGGAACGCACCGTCACTCTCATCATGTGACCGGGCATCACTCCAGGTCAGGGCGGCGGCATGCCTCGCTCTGCCAAAGCGTAATGGTGCATCATCACTGGATCCAGAAGTGCCGTTGATCCAGGCGGGTTGACCGTGGCTGGCGGATTGCGGGAGCGAGGCGCGCTATCTGTGGCATAGCGGGGGTCATCCGACCTGACGGGTCGCGAGCGGAGGGCGAGGCGCTGATCGTCGCCATGCTCGCCGCCTTGCGCCACAGGGGGCCGGACGACGAAGGGATATGGCGCGAGGACGGCGTTTGGTTCGGCCATCGGCGACTCTCAATCCTCGATGTGTCACCGGCGGGACATCAGCCCATGGTTTCGGCGTGCGGTCGCTGGGTCCTTTCCATCAACGGTGAAATCTACAACTATGAGACGCTCCGCCAAGATGTCGAAGCGACGGGCGCGGTGGCTTGGCGCGGGCGATCCGACAGCGAAGTATTTCTGGAGGCCGTCGCGCGACTCGGGCTCGGCGAAACACTAAGGCGGGCGCGAGGAATGTTCGCCTTTGGTCTGTGGGACCGCGAACGTCGCACTGCGTATCTCGGCCGTGACCCGTTCGGCGAAAAACCACTCTATTACAGCGCGACCGACCGGGGGCTGACATTTGGGTCCGAGCTGACCGCCATCGAATGCGCGCCCGATCTCGACACGTCGCTGGATGCCGATGGCCTATCGTTGTTTTTCCGCTACGGCTACATACCCGCGCCCTTCACTCCCTATCTCGCCGCCCGCAAATTGCCGCCGGGCTCGGTCTTGATCTGGCGACCAGGCGGTCCCGCGACGGTCGAGCCGTATTTTAGCGTGTCGGGGCTGGTGGACGCTGGTCAGGCTGACCGCCTGGTCGATCCGGACCAGGCGGTCGATGCCCTTGAAGCTCTGTTGCGCGAGGCGGTCGGCGATCAGATGGTCGCGGACGTGCCGCTTGGCGCCTTTCTTTCGGGGGGCGTCGATTCGTCTCTGGTCGTGGCGATCATGCAGTCGCTCGCCGCGCGACCGGTCAAAACCTTTACCCTGGGCTTCGACGTGCCGGCCTTCAATGAAGCGGAATACGCCCTGGCGGTGGCGCGGCGCCTGCGCACCGATCACACCGAGCACTATGTCTCCGGGGCCGACGCCCGCGACATTGTCCCCGATCTGGGCCGCT
>JAYUBD010000392.1:0-1600 GCA_043740995.1 Caulobacteraceae bacterium
CTGGGCCACGCGATAGACCTCGTCCTTCACAGGGCAGGCGTCGCCATCAATGAAGATTTCCGGCGCACCCCTGTCGGCTTCCATGTGGTTGTCAGACTCCCCATTTTCCATCGCCGAGACAATAGGCGAGCGTGGCCCGGGAACCAACCACAGCGGCGTCGTGTCGCTGAGGGCGTCCAGGCGGAACGGATCGACCTCTGGAGCGTAATACTCTATGAATGTCGAACGTCGCGAAGCTTGGCCGTTCGGTCGCGACCGGCAATCGAAGGCGCCCATTTGAGCCCTGTTCCCCACCCCCCCCATCCCGCGCCGTCGAGAGTCGGCCTCACCGATAGCGTCCAGACGAGTCTGATCGCCGCCTTCGCCGCGGCCACGGCCGAGGACGAACCCTATCGTCACTGGCTGGTATATCGCGTCTTTCCCGATGGCTTCAGTCAGGTCCTGCGCAATCTGCCGTTCGAAGCGCCCGCTCTCGGCGGACTGTCGGGCAAGCGAGAATTACACAATGATCAGCGGCACTATTTTGACGCCGCCAACGCCGCGCGTTTCGACGCCTGCGCGGCCGTGGCCGCCGCCTTTCAGTCAGCCGAAGTGACCGCCGCCATCGCGGCCGCCACCGGCGCCGATCTGGCCGGCAGCTATGTTCGGCTGGAATATGCTCAGGACACGGACGGTTTTTGGCTAGAACCTCACACCGATCTCGGCGTGAAGCTGTTCACGATGCTGATCTACCTGCCCGAGCCCGCCGGGCAGGCGGATCTCGGCACAGACCTGTATCACGATCAGGCGACCTGGGCGCGGCGAACCCCTTATGACGACAACAGCGCCCTGGTGTTCGTTCCTGGATCCGACACCTGGCACGGCCTCGACCCGAGGACCATCCATGGGGTTCGTCGGTCGGTGATCATGAATTATGTCACTGATCAGTGGCGGGCCCGTGAGCAGCTTGCCTATCCGGACATCCCGGTGCGCGTCTGAAGCAGGGCCTTGACGACCGCCGCGGCGTTGGCGGTGGCGTTGACCGGGCCGGTGGTGGGGGGGTGCGAGGGGTCGCCGGTAAACCGCCGCACCAGCCCAAGATCGACCAGGCGTTGGGTGAACTGGCGATGGCGGGGGAAATCGAGATCGAAAACCTCGACGGGGTGCGGGGCGCTCAACGCCTCGGAGACCATGGAGACGCTGTCGCTGGTCACCACCAGTCGATCGGCCAAGGCGAGTATCCCACGATAGGGGTTATCGCCGGTCAGATCCCACAGGAACACGTTCGGATCCTCCCCATAGGCGGCGTGCAGCAGCGCGCGCACCGCGTCCGGCGTTCGGCGGGACGGGGTAATGGCCAGACCGCCGCCAGCCCTTAGGCGGTCCAGGGCGGCGATCAGCCGTTCGCCGTCGGCGCGGGTAAACGGCCTCCCTCTCAGGTCGCCGCCGACAATGATGCCGGTCAGGGGGCGCGACAGGCGCGCGAACCGTTCCCGCCATGCATCGACCGCCTCGGCAAGCGCCTCGGGAGTCAGGTCGTGGACCGCCGTGGCGACCTTGATCACATTGGCGGCCGGGCGAATTGAATCGTGCTGCATCGCGACGATAAGATCGAAAGCAT
>JAYUBD010000393.1:0-1599 GCA_043740995.1 Caulobacteraceae bacterium
GGGGGGTAGCACCGGCTGAGGCCACGGCAATCGGCGCCCGGATCCCCGGAACGTGACTGCATACTGGCTTGGCCGTTGTGTACCGAACAACTCTGTATGGGGCTGAACAGGGTGAAGGAAGGCGTCTGACGGAAGCGCGGACGTCTGTCAGCAGAAGCTGAAGCAGGGTGCGGTTGCGAGGAACAACGCGCCGATGCCCGTCGCCAGGACGCCGATGGCGATGGGTGCGTCCGGGCGTCCTCGTGTGCTGATGAGCGCGCCCACCAGGGCGACGAGCGAACCAAGGAACAACCAAACGGCAAATCCCAGAAAAATGCCGATGTCCAGGTAGAAGGCGGGGGCCACACAGAGGGCCGCGGCGCTGCAAGCCAGACCGGCGAAGGCGCAGGAGAAACCTGATCCGTTCGCGTGGGTGGGCGGGGTTCAGGAAGGGCGGCCGAGGGCCTGTCCCGCGCGCCCCGCTCACCGTGATGCAAGCGGTTTCCACCGCATCTGCTCTTCCGCTGAGCGGCGGCTCTTCGGTGTGAACGACCTCGCTGGCGATCGCGCCGCCCGAGAAGGCACCCAGTGCACCAACTGGAGGGACCCGGGGCCCCATATCCCTGACAACCTCTGCGCGCCCCGTCATACGCCCTCCTGGGCCCGTACGGGACGGCCCCCTGGCAAGGTGCTGCGCCTACAACGGGCGTGCGGCCGTGATCAGCCTGATTGCCAATCGGGACACTGCCCGCTTCTTCGTGGACCTTCCTTGATCTCTGAGCAGCCGCTCCAGACCGCCTGCGCGCGGCCGAGTGCGCGTTCGACGCGTCGGGCGGATCGGTAGTCCGGACAGCGCCTGACCTGCGGTGATGCGCCAATCCGATCAGAAACCGTGTCCCAGTTCATCAGCGGTCGCGTCCGGCACCCCCGCTAGCCTGCGCTGACGACGGACGTCCACCAGATGAACCTCCTCGCTGTCGACCGCTGCAGATCCAAGGACTACCGCTGCAGCGCGATCGTCGTTGACAACAACCGACCGGCCTGAGGCGTCGGCTGGCGACTCCTGACGTCGTTTCAACACGGTGAGCTCTCATGGTGGCGGCGCCTGCGCACGACCGGAGTCATCGGCGCGCAGCGTCGCGCGCCACCGGGAGGCACAGTGATGAGCACTCGACGAACCTCAGGACGGGACGCCGGCAGGGGCCCTGGCCGGCGAAGGTATCGACAGCGAGCGGGTTTGGTCAGCGGGGTCGCGGTCTGCCTCGGCTTGGCGGTCCTCGCGCCGCCGCTCGGCGCCACGGCGTCGGCCTCCGAGCGCGGCGACGGCTTCCGGCAGGTGAACCTCGTGTCAGATCTGCCTGGCCTCGCCAAGGTGCTCGATCCTGCGGTGAAGAACCCGTGGGGCATCGCAATGGGACCCGCGACGCCACTCTGGGTGGACAACAACTTCAACCCGGCCTTCGACTTCAACAAGCCGGTGGCGGCCGATCTGCTCACGAAGATCACGCTCTACCGGGGGGAGAACGGGAAAGATCCGTTCAGCAAGGTCGGTCTCGAGGTGACCGCCTCCGCGCCGACGGGGATCGTCTTCAACCCGACGTCGCAGTTCGTGATCAACCA
>JAYUBD010000394.1:0-5491 GCA_043740995.1 Caulobacteraceae bacterium
AAAGCCTTGCCCCTCGACCTCCGGCAGGGTCTCCCGCACCGACCTGCCGATCAGGTCACCGCGCCCCACCAAAGCGTCATAAGCAGCGTTGGTCAGTTCAAAGACATGATCGGGGCCCCGTAGCACCGCGGCGAAACCCGGCGCCTGGGCAAAGAGCTTTCGGAAGCGATCGATCTCGCCAGCCTGCCACTCGCGTTGCAGATGTTCCTCAGTGACGTCCTTGCAGACCACCAGGACGCCGCCGACGCCATCCTCATCGTCGATTGGACTATATCCGTAGGTCCACCAAACGGCTTCGCGCGTCCCATGGCGGGTCACCGGCACCAGCTGGTCCTCATGCCAGGTCGCACCATCGCCGCGCATCACGAAGTCGATGTCGGGTCCGATGATATCCCAGATTTCCGCCCAGCATTCCCGTCCGCGATCGCCTAGCGCTGAGGGGTGCCGCTCAACCCCCATCGTGGCCCGGTAAGCGTCGTTATAGAATTGGATGAGTTCGGGGCCCCACCAGATGAACATGGGGTGGCGGGACGTGAGCATCAGCCGCACCGCAGTTTTGAGCGCCTGGGGCCACTGGTCCGGCGTCCCGATTGGAGTATTGGCCCAGTCGTACGCCCGGGTTAGCGCACCCATTTCGCCGCCGTTAGCCAGGAACGCATCGTCATTGTAGCGGGCATTCGGATCGGGGCTCACCGAGCGGTGCGGAACTTGGCGGTCGGTTGGAAGCCCATTCAATGTGTTCCCCGAGGCCCGGACCTCCTCTATCAGGAGCCGGTAAAGCCAGCCGGCGGCGGTCGCCAAACCTGGGTCGAAAGCGCCAGCGCCCCGCCAGGCGGCGAGCATGGTGTCTGTGGCAATCGTCTCACTCAAGGCGTCCGACAAGCCGCGAGCCATGAGATGAGCTTTCAGCCGCGGGGCAATCGCCGCGAACAGAGCCGCAAAGGCGGACCTGTCGCCACGCGCCATGGCTTCGACGAGTTCCACTTCTGAGGCATCTTCGGCGCTTCGGACGCTTGGATTGTCTTGACGCGCAACGGGACTATGCCGCTCCGACGCCCGTAGGGGAGACACAGCATTCAGGGATTTCGAATCTTTGACGCTCACGACACATCCCAGATTTGGGTCTGAAGGATCTCAAAGGGAAGGCGACGCTTACTCGCTATTCGCCAACGCGCCTTCCACGCGTTGGTTGCCGCACCGCAAGCCGCCGGACGAGTGAGCTACGAACCTTCCGCGCAGTACGGGACGCGCCTTCCTTAAATGTCGATCAGGGGCGCGATGAACTTCGCTGCGCCCCGCCATCGGGCCGGAGCCCCGGACGCCACAAGGCAAACACAGGCCTCGTGGGGCCCGACCTGTTGTGTGTGCTCGGTCCCCCGCTCCTTCTGGGCAAAGTCGCCTTGCGAATAGGTTTGACCGTCGCGGTAGGCGCCTAGAAGGACACTGATCAGCTCCATGCCGTTGTGTGTGTGCGCAGGTATGCGCGCGTTCGGCGCGCCGCCGACAAGGTAGGCCCGCCAGCCGTCTGCGCGAGGGGCGCGCACGTGCGCGATCCAAAGACTCGGGTTGATCCAGCGCCGAGGCGCCAGTCCAAATCGGGCGACGGCCGCGGGAATGGGGACATCCGCCGACGATGGGGTCGGCTGGCGCTTTGTCTCAAGCGGGACGCGCTCGATCTTGTCGAGGATCCGAGCGAGCGCGTCCGGCGCGAGGCTCGCTTTCGGCAGAGAGGCAAGAAGGTCTCCATTAACCTGCTCGATCTGGCGTATTCGCGCATCGCAGGCCCGGCACGCCTCCGCGTGCGCGGCGATCACCAGGCCCGCCGGCGCCGGCAACACGCCGGTCGCATAGCCAACCAGCAGGTGATCTGTGGGATGGCTCCTGATCACCGGCAGCCTTCCGGAGTACGAAACATGAGCGAGGAGCAGTTTCTCCACCCCGGACGCCGCTTCGTGAAACCCGTTTTCATTCGCATGCCCGTCACTGCTCTCACGGGGACTACGCTAGGCGGGACGAGCGAGATCAGTTTTCAATCCGGTAAATTCGGCAGCGTCCAGCACGCCCCTGTTGAGTGGCCCAAGAAACAACCTGGGTTCGGAGATAGTTCAGGCGTCAGATCTGGGTCCGATCCTCGTTAGTTTCGCGCAACGCAGAGCTAAGGTGAGCCGTCGCCAAGCGAATACGAGATTTTACCGTACCCAGGGGCACGCCGAGCCGCTGCCCGATTTCGACATGGGTCAAGTCCTCGAAGAATGCCAACCGCAAAACGGCAATTTGGCTGCCCGGCAGCGCCTGGATAGCCGAGCGCAACTGGCGGACACGCTCCTTCGCTTCGAGCTCCTCCTCCGGGTTAATTGGGCCTAGGCCCGGGTCATCAATGCGACCGTCGTCGGGCCGCCGTTCTCGACGCAAACCGTCGATCCAAAGGTTGCGGGCCACGGTATAGATCCAGGCTGACGCCGTCGCCCTTTGGGGGTCGAACTGATCCGCCTTGCGCCACACTGCGAAGAAGACGTCCTGGGTCAGCTCTTCCGCCGTCTGTGGAGCAGCGCCACGGCGAAGCAAGTAAGCCTTGACCCGAGGCGCGAAGGCAACGAACAGCGCTGCGAACGCTGTCCGGCTGCGTTGCTGCGCGACCGCGACCACGCAAGACGACGCGTCCGCCGCCTCAAACGCCGCCTCAGGATAGGTGGGCGGCTCGGCATTGGCCTCCCCGCCGCACGAAACTTCTGGGTTGGTGCCTGGCAAGTCGCGAACCCCATCGGCGCCCGTCAGTCTTCAGGGCCCCTCCGATAGCCAACGCGTTAAAAGTTGCTTTGATCCAGGACCGCTCAACTCGATCGAAGAGCCCTCCGGCGGCACGGTTAGCGCCGAATAACCACCCCCATCAGGGTCGCCCACAAAAGCCTTGAAATACTGGCTCCGTCCGACCCGGCGCTGAATCAGCGCCCGGAGGCGCCAGACCTGCTCCCTAGAACCGGTAGGGAATGCGGAACACGATCTGAAGGTCAGGCGCGTCTGAGGTGACCCCGAACTGAAAGGAATTGTTGAGCGTCAGCCGGTCGGTCAGGCGGAAGGACCAGCCCATCAGCAGGCTTCCGGCCTGCAGGGGCTGCGAAGAGGATTTGATCTGGCTGGCCCCTGGGGTGCCTTCCAGCGCTGTGGTCTTGAAGATGTAGTTGTGGCTGTAGCCGAACGACACCGAGAAACGGGGGTTCAGGGACAATCCGAACCCGAGCGCCGCGCCGATGGAATCGCCCGGATCGACCTCCCCCACGTGCAACGCGCCGCTGGCCGCGCCGAAGGTCTTGTCGACGTCACGTTTGAAGTTGTGGAGGTAGGTCAGTGACCCGAAAATAATCGCGGGATCCGTCGGGTAGAGCATCGTGACTCCCCCTTCGAGTCCCCAGAACCCGGACCCCGTCGGGAGATCTTGGGCGACTGCATTGACGTCGTAGGCGACGTCGTAAGGACCTTTGCCGGTCGGCGGTTTGACCCGCGTGGTGGCCACGAAGATCGGCCAGCCATTGGCGCCGTAGTTCAATTGGTACCGCGCGGCGAACTCAACGTCGCCAATGCCATGTCCGTAGATCGATGAATTTTGCTGGAAATTGTTGCTCTGCGCCGCGACCGTCGTGACGTGGTCGTTGCGGTAGACGTAAGGAATGCGGGCCTCGACTTCGAGCCGGCTGGTCAGGCCGAAGCGCGCGGCAAGGGTGCCGACAGCGGTGTCGCGGGCGGCCCGGTTGGCCTCCACCAGGCCGAGGTTGATGCCTGGCACGATTTCCACGCCCCGGAACACAAGGCGGTCGTTGCTGGTCCGGTCATATTCGATCGAGGGATCGATGATCAACTGGCCCTTGGGCGTCAGGACGCCAAGTTGCGGCGGGACGGCCGCCAGGGCCTCGCGCTGCTGGCGCTGCTGCTCTTCGGGGGGACGTTCGCCGACCGGGGCGCCGGCGATCGGAGCGACCGGTGGAGCCTCGCTCACAGCGCTCGGAACCGCTTGCAGCATCGCCAACTGCGCGCCACCCGTGACGGGTCCGGCGGAGCCCGCGCGGGTGGCGGCCAGCATATCGTCGCGTTCCGCGCGCAACTCGTCGATCTCCCTCTGCTGGGCGGCGATGACATTCGACTGCCGCTCCAGTTCAGCCTGCACCTTGGCGAAACTGTCGAGTTGCGGGCGCTCCTGGGCGTGGGCCCGGCTGGCCGCAAGGCTAGCGAACACCGCGCCGGCCAACGCCAGCCGGATCGGGAAACCAAAAGGGCGGCGTGACATAGGCGTTCTCCTCGAAGTCGAACCCGCGCCGACCGGGAGGCGCGCCGTCCGGCCCTGGGCGCCAGCCGGGGCATCGCTCGGGTGGGCCTGGGTCAGTGTCCGGCCCCCCCGGCCGGCAGGGCCAGGGCCAGCGCACCCTGCAGGTTGGAGGCAATGCGGCCCGCGGCGAACCCGCGCTGCATGTCCTGCAATTGGGGAAGCGTGAGCGTGATGTCAGTGTCCTGTCGAATGTTGCGGTTGCTTGCGCTGTTGACGATCACGCTGGCGATGCGTCCGCTGGAAAGGTCCTGCAGGATTTGGGTGGAGCCCCCGGTGAGGCCGGGCGACACCGCTGACCAGCTGTTCGGCAGGCCGGCGGCCGAAACGCCTGCGAGCCCGCCTATGGTCTCCGTCACGGGCCCTTTGTCCGTCCAGGTAAGGCGCGTTTCCAGAGCCAGCGCGCCGTCAACGTAGGTCCGCACGCTGGCCGCGAAGCCGATGTCCAACCCGGTGGGCGTCATGATCCCGCCGCGCTGCGCGGCGAGCTCCTGGTTGCTCAAGGGCGCTGCGGCCTGAACGGGCTGAGCGACAACGAGCCAGAGGAATCCGGCCGCGCCTGCAAAGGCGGCTAACTCCCTCATGGCGACGTCCTCGCAAGCGCAATTTGGTAGAGGGGCGGCAGGCCGCGGGTGAACTGCGCGAGGCTCTGCTCGGTCAGGGCGTCAGCGGTGGCATGGGGGAAGCTGCCCCATTCCTCAGCCCGATTGAAGGCCGGCGAGCCCGACTTCGGATGGATCACGAAGATCACGCCGTTCCAGACCTTGGCGAATTCGGCCAGCGTGTAGCTCTTGAGACCGAGCGCGGGGTCACCGATCAGGACAGAGCCGTCTCGCACGCCCTTGACCACGACGAAGTGGCGATAAGCGCCGACGCTGATCACGGCGATAGCGGGCGCCTCGCTGCGAGCCAGATCGGGCAGGGTTTCGCGATAGCCGTCCGCGGCCAATCCCACGGACTCCAGATAGCGTTTCATATCCAGCAGCGAGAAGCCGACCTGGCGAATCTTCGCCTGGTCGCCAACCCGGTACATGGCCTGAAAGACCTGCGCCTCATCGACGACCCTCCCATAGTGAAACCGAAGGAGCGTCGCGAGCGCGGCGGAGCCGCAGCTGTAGTCGTATTGCTGCCGAACCACGGTCCGGAACGGCATGTCGCGCAGGCTGGTGACCGGCG
>JAYUBD010000395.1:0-1597 GCA_043740995.1 Caulobacteraceae bacterium
GGATCGCGGCGACCTGGACCCTCTGCTCCGGGATGTCGCCGCCCAGGGGGTTTGGGTCAGCGCCCATCCGGACGTCATCCTGAAGATGGGGGTCAAGGCCGTGCTGTTTCGCACCCGCGACCTTGGCTGGGGAACCGATACACGCCTCTACCTGACGCCGGAGGATTTCCGCGCGCGGTTTCCGGCCGGACTCGCCACTGGTCCGCGGGTCCTGAAGCAGAACCGCGGCAATGGCGGGCAAGGCGTCTGGAAGGTCGAACTGGAGCGGGGCCTCACGCCCAGGGCTGACGCGCGGGTCGAGGTGCTGCATGCGCGGCGCGGCAGCCAAATCGAGCAAATGACGCTCGCCGCCCTGATGGACCGCTGCGAAGAGTATGTCTCAGGCGAAGGCCGGCTGATCGACCAGCCGTTCCAGGCCCGGCTGCCCGAGGGCATGATCCGCTGCTATCTGGTCAAGGACAAGGTGGTGGGTTTCGGCCGCCAGCTGATCAAGGCGCTGATGCCGCCCGAGGCCGGCGAGCCGGGTCCGCGGATCATGTCCGGCGCCGATTATCCACCGTTTCAGGCGCTCAGGGCGCGGATGGAGGATGACTGGGTCCCGGCGATGATGCGCCGACTGGAGGTCAATCAAGACGATTTGCCGGTGATCTGGGACGCGGACTTTCTCTACGGCCCAATGACCCCGACCGGCGAGGACACCTACGTCCTTTGCGAGATCAATGTCAGCGGCGTGGCGCCGATCCCCGACCAGGCGCCGGCTGAGATCGCCCGCGGTGTCGCGCGGCGGCTGGCGCGTGGCTGACCATGACATTGCCGCTCTTCCGCACTGTCAATCCTTCCCCCGGCAATGGAGACTACGACCATGACTGAACCGACCCTCGACCGCCGCCTCGTCCTCGGCGGCGCCGCGCTGCTCGGCGCCGCGCTCGCCACGACCGCAACGGCGGACCCCGCCGCCGCATCTGGCCGGGCCTTCGCACCCAGGCCGGCGGCTATGCCCTTCGATCCCATGGCTGTGCCGGGCCTGTCGGAAAAGCTGCTGCGCAGCCACTACGACAACAACTATACCGGCGCGGTGAAGCGGCTCGTCGCGATCAGCGCGCAGGTTGCGGGCCTCGATCCGGCCACGGCGCCCGGCTTCCTGATCAATGGCCTCAAGCGCGAGGAGCTGATCGCCTGGAACTCGATGATCCTGCATGAGATCTATTTCGCCGCCCTGGGCGCGCCGACCCGGCCGGGGCGCGCCCTGGCGTCGATCATCGAGCGTGATTTCGGCAGCGACGAACGCTGGCGCGGCGAGTTCGCCGGCATGGGCAAGGCCCTCGGCGGCGGTTCCGGCTGGGTGATCCTCACCTGGAGCCATCGCGACCAGCGTCTGGTCAATCAGTGGGCGGCCGACCACACCATGACCTTGGCGGGATCCACGCCGATCCTGGTGCTCGACATGTACGAGCACGCCTATGCCATGGACTATGGCGCGAAGGCCGCGGCCTATGTCGATGCGTTCATGGCCGCGACCACGTGGTCGTCAGCCGACGCGCGCTTCGCCAAGGCGGTTGGATGACCGCGGAAGGCGGCGCGCCCGCGGTCCCGGAGC
>JAYUBD010000396.1:0-5465 GCA_043740995.1 Caulobacteraceae bacterium
CCGACCGCCGCCTGGACCGCGGCCGAATTGGCGGCCCACGCGGAGGATGTGTTTTTTCCGGGGGAGACGGCCACCGCGACGGGTTGAGACGTCTACGAAGCCGCGAAGTGAATTGGCGTTCAGGTGCGTTCGGGAGGCTTGGGCGGGCGCGTCAGGCCGCCCGCCGCGCGTCGGCCGCCAGGGCCCGTTCGGCGTCGCCCATATAGGCGCGTGTGATGGGCAGGGCGTCGACGCGCTTGGTCAGCTGAAGCTGGAAATTCATGTGGCCGCCATGGCGAAAACCCATTTCCGCGCCGGCCAGGTAGCACTCCCACATGCGGCAGAACCGCTCGTCATAGAGGGCGGCGATCTCGTCTCGGTGCGCGGCGAACCGCTCGCTCCAGCGGCGCAGAGTTTCGGCATAGTGCAGGCGCAGGATCTCAATGTCGCAGACGCGCAGGCCTGCGCGCTCAATGGCGGGCAGCACCTCCGACAGCGAGGGCACATGCGCGCCGGGGAAGATGTATTTCGTCGTAAACGGATTGACCGGACCTGGGGTCTGCGACGAGCCGATCGCGTGGATCACGGCGACGCCATCATCGGCGAGCAGCGCGGCGATCTTGTCGAAAAACACCTGATAGCTCGCCCGTCCCACATGCTCGAACATGCCGATCGAGACGATCCGGTCATAGCGCCCGGCGACATCACGGTAATCGGTCAGGGAAAACCGCACATGGGTCGCCAGACCCTCCGCCTCGGCGCGGGATTGCGCCGTTTTCAATTGCTCGGTGGACAGAGTGATCCCATCGACCCGTGCACCGGTCCAGGCGGCCATCGACAGCGCCATGCCGCCCCAACCGCAGCCAATGTCCAACACGGTATGGCCGGGATTCAAATCGAGCTTGGCGGTGATGTGGCGCTTTTTGGCGGTCTGAGCTTCTTCAAGGCTGATGTCGGGGGTTTCGAAATAGGCGCAGGAATATTGCATGTCGGCATCAAGGAAGCGGCGGTAAAGATCGACCGACAGATCATAGTGATGCGCCACGTTGCGACGGGCGGCCGCGCGCGAAATGCGCTCGTCGCGCAGAGTGTTCCACCACCGGTTGAGCGCGCCGGACCTCGGTCTCGCCGGTAGGTTGGCGGCATTGCGCGCACCCAGTTCAAGCAGGTCGCGTATCGAGCCGTTTTCCAGGATAAGGCGGCCGTCCATATAGGCCTCGCCCACGCCGAGATACGGCGTCGCCGCGATGTGCGCCAAGGCGAGGGGGTCGGTGATTCGCGCCGTCAGGTGTGGTGCGGCGCCGTCACCCAGGATCATGCGTCGGTCGCCCGGCAGGATGAATTCCAGGGATCCGGTGCGGATCAGCCCGCGCAACGCGGTTTCGATGGGATTGGCGTAGCGTGACATGCTGTCTTCTCCTCGCAATCGCCCCGTCAGACGGGGATTTTCGCCCGCGCGCCTTGACCCTCGGCGGCGACATCCCTACTTGCGTCGTGGCACTCAAGCGCGGCGACTGCTAACCGATCGCGCTCGGGTCGTTTGTCATCACGATCACCTAATTAAATCTACGGAGAAAAGATCCATGGCGTTTCGTCCGCTCGGCGACCGCGTCCTCGTGAAACGCATCGAGGAAGAAGAAAAAACCAAGGGGGGCATCATCATCCCCGACACCGCGAAGGAAAAGCCGCAAGAAGGCAAGGTCATCGCCGCCGGTCCCGGCGCGCGCGATGACAGCGGCAAGATCCAGCCGCTCGATCTGAAGGCGGGCGACCGCATCCTGTTCGGCAAATGGTCCGGCAGCGAAATCAAACTCGAAGGCGAAGATCTCCTGATCATGAAGGAGAGCGATGTTCTGGGCGTGCTCGATTAACCGCACCGTCTCGAAACACCCTTCCCCCCTGACACCCTTTAAGAAAGAGAGAGCCGACCATGGCTGCTAAAGACGTCTATTTCTCAACCGACGCGCGCGACAAGATGCTGCGCGGCGTCAACATCCTCGCCAACGCCGTTAAAGTGACCCTGGGCCCCAAGGGCCGTAACGTGGTCATTGAAAAGTCGTTCGGCGCCCCCCGCTCAACCAAGGACGGCGTCACCGTCGCCAAGGAAATCGAACTGGCCGACAAGTTCGAAAACCTCGGCGCCCAGATGATCCGCGAAGTCGCCTCCAAGACCAATGATAAGGCCGGCGACGGCACCACCACCGCGACGGTTCTGGCCCAGGCCATCGTCGTCGAGGGAACCAAGGCGGTCGCGGCCGGCATGAACCCGATGGATCTGAAGCGCGGCGTCGAAAAGGCCGTCCTCAAGGTCGTCGAGGAAATCAAGGCCACCTCCAAAAAGGTCACCACCAACCAGGAAATCGCCCAGGTCGGGTCGATCTCGGCAAATGGCGACAAGGAAATCGGCGACATGATCGCCCGGGCCATGGAAAAGGTCGGCAATGAGGGCGTGATCACGGTGGAAGAGGCCAAGAGCCTCGATACCGAGCTCGACGTCGTCGAAGGCATGCAGTTCGACCGCGGCTATCTGTCGCCCTACTTCATCACCAATGCCGACAAGATGGAGGTCCAACTCGAAGACGCCCTCATCCTGCTCAGCGAAAAGAAGCTCTCCTCGCTGCAGCCCCTGCTGCCGGTGCTGGAAGCGGTGGTGCAGTCCTCACGTCCCCTGCTGATCATCGCCGAGGACATCGAAGGCGAAGCCCTGGCTACCCTGGTGGTCAACAAGCTGCGCGGCGGCCTCAAGGTCGCGGCGGTCAAGGCGCCGGGCTTCGGCGATCGCCGCAAGGCCATGCTGGAAGACATTGCCACTCTCACCGGCGGTCAGCTGATCAGCGAAGACCTGGGCATCAAGCTTGAGAACGTCACCATCGAGATGCTCGGCAAGGCCAAGAAAATCTCGATCACCAAGGACGACACCACCATCGTCGACGGCGCCGGCGACAAGGCCGACATTGAAGCGCGGATCGGTCAGATCAAGCGTCAGATCGAAGACACCACGTCCGACTACGACAAGGAAAAGCTGCAGGAACGTCTGGCCAAGCTGGCCGGCGGCGTTGCCGTGGTCCGCGTCGGCGGTTCGACCGAAGTGGAAGTCAAGGAAAAGAAAGACCGCGTCGATGACGCCCTCAACGCCACGCGCGCGGCGGTTGAGGAAGGCATCGTCCCCGGCGGCGGCGTGGCCTTGCTCAAGGCCTCCAAGGTGCTGGAAGGCCTGACCGGCGACAATGCTGACCAGAATGCCGGCATCGCCATCGTGCGGCGGGCCCTGCAAGCCCCGATCCGTCAGATCGCCGAGAACGCCGGCGTTGAAGGCTCGATCGTGGTCGGTAAGGTGATGGAGAACGCCTCGGCGACCTTCGGCTTCAATGCCCAGACCGAGGAATATGTCGACATGATCGCGGCCGGCATTATCGACCCGGCCAAGGTCGTGCGCACGGCGCTGCAGGACGCGGCCTCGGTCGCCGGCCTGATGATCACCACCGAAGCGGCGATTGTCGAAGCCCCCAAGAAGAACGCGGGCGGCGGCGGCATGGGCGGTGGCGGCATGGGTGGCGGCATGGGCGGCATGGGCGATATGGACTTCTAGTCCAGGCTCGATCCATTATCCGATCCAAAGAGAAGGGCGGGACCGCAGGGTCCCGCCCTTTTTCCTTGGGGCCTGTTAGTCAGCGAAGCCGGCTCAGGGGCGCCACGTCTTAAGGGTCAGGCCAGAATATCGCGGAAATCGGAGACGTTCAGCGCCATCAGAACCGACGCCGTGCTGATGGCGTGAGCGGCGATCATACGATCATAGTCCCGCCCTTTCACCCAGCCGAGCACGCGACGATTCGGCCATAGGCTTCCGCCGCCGCCGCGTTGAAGGGCAGGACTGGGATGTCGCGCAGCAGAAGCGCGAGGCGTGGAAGTCGCGCCCCCCAGGCGATACCTGATCGTTCCCGCCGCACTCCATCCTGGAGGCGGTGCGCGCCCACCCCGATTTTGCCGGCTGGACAATCGGGGTGGTGGAGATCGATCCCGACTTGCTTATGCTATAGATTCGCTTGAGCCTTAACGCCCCGATGGACGCGCGCGATCCGGCTTCGACCAGAACCGCGCGCCCAGCAGCGACAATCCCAGCATGGCGAAAAACGCCATGTCGCCCAGACGGTCGAACAGGGTCGGGGCGAGGGCCGGGGGCAGGCGGGCGTCGATTACGCCGAAGGCGCCTTCGCCCAGGCTCTGGCCGGGGGCGATCCGGCCGAACGCGTCGATCACCGCCGAGATGCCGGTCGGCGTGGCGCGGATGATCGGCAGGCCCTCCTCGATGGCGCGATAGCGGGCCATGTTCAGGTGCTGCTTCGGCCCCATGCCGGTCCCGAACCAGGCGTCGTTGGAGACGTTGACGATCCAGGCGGCCCGCTGGCCGCTGGCCGCCGCGCCCTCGCGGGTGAAACCCGGGAACAGCGCCTCGTAACAGATCAAGGGCTGCATGGTCGGCAGACCGGCCACGCGCAGCGGCCGGGGCCGCGGGCCTGGCGAGAAGCCGTCGCCCACATGCACCATGGCCTTGATCCCAAGGTGCGACGCCAACCCGTCGAGCGGCATGAATTCGCCAAACGGCACCAGACGGAACTTGTCGTAAAGCCCAACCACTTGCAGGCCGCCCGGCGCATGGCGCAAGACCGCCAGGGCGTTGAAGGTTCGCGGTCGTCCCGAGACGTCCTGACCATAGTGATAGGCGCCCACGACAAGCGTTTGGTTCGGACCCAGGGCATTGGCGATCGCCCGCTCGGTCCAGGCGCCTGGGGCCAGATAGTCTTCCATGGCGGCGGGAATGGCGCCTTCCGGCCAGATAACCATGTCGATCCGATGGGCGGCGGGGCGGGCTGTGAGGGCGACATAGCGGGCGACGATGCTTTCAAAGGCGCGCGCATCGTACTTGCTCTCCTGCCCCACATCGGCCTGCACGACCCTAAGCCAGAGCGTCCCGGGCATGCCGCCTTGCGATCGGTCCAGTCGCCAGGCGCCAAAGCCATACAGCCCCGCCACGATCAGGCCGGCGGCGAGACCGGGCGCGAGACCGCGCGCGGTGCGAATCCGCATCGCGAACGGCAGGGCCGCGCCGAGCACGGTCACCAAGGTCAGGCCATAGACGCCGACCACGGCGGCCAGTTGCGACGGCGGCGATCCGGCCGCCCAGCTCTCGCCCGGCAGGTCCCACGGAAAGCCGGTCAGGATGTGCCCCCGCAGAAATTCGAAGCCGGAAAGCGTCCCGGCGAACAGCAGGGTCCGAGCGATGCCGCGCCCGGCCAGGGCACGGTAGGCGACGCCGGCCGCGCCCCAGAACAGTGCCATGCCGCCGGCCATTAGCAGCACCGCGAACGGCGCCATCCAGCCCTGTTCCTCGGCGTCCACCTGAAACGGCTCGGCCAGCCACCAGAGCGAAATCATGAAATAGGCGGCGCCGGTCAACCAGGCCCGAAAAAACGCTGATTTCAAGGGTT
>JAYUBD010000397.1:0-1590 GCA_043740995.1 Caulobacteraceae bacterium
GCCATGCCCGAGCTCATTCGCCTGGAGGACTATGAACGGCGCGTGCACTCAAAACTCCGCAAGCTCTTCAAAAAGCTCTGACCCGGTTTGGCGAAACGAACCCAATCGATCCGTCTTCTCGCTTTGGCGAAACGAACCCAACCCCTCCGTAACGCCAGTTTGGCGAAACGAACCCAGCTGCGGAACCCACAAGGTCCCGCCAGCCACGCTTGCGAAAGGATAGGACGCTACAACATGCATCTCGCCGCGCACCGCCGGCGTTGAGGCCGTCATGGAACCGACCCGAGACCGCGCCCATCGCGCCTGGCGCAACGCCGAGCGGATCAAGCGCCTCTCCGACGACTTGATCAAAATCGGCCCGTGGGGCATCGGGCTGGACGGCGCGCTGGCCTGGGTTCCGATAGCCGGCACGGCCTATAGCCTTGGGTCCGGTGGGCTGCTGCTCTACGAGGGTTTCCGGGCCGAGGCGTCGGCTTGGACGATGACCCGCATGGCGGCCTACATGCTCGCCAACAGCGCGCTGAGCGGCGTGCCGATCCTGGGCTGGGCGGCGGACACCCTGTTCCGCGGCCAGCTGATGGCGGCCAATGCGCTGCAGAAGGACATCGAGGCGCGCCATGGTCGCCCCGACGCGGTGATCGAAGCGCCGAATTGGCGGGCCGCCACCCCGTAGGGCTTCCCGGCGCCGGCGCAAACCGTGCTAGTGACCGCGCGAAACCGCGCGAGACTCAATGCCCCAAAACCCGTTCACCCAGACGCCGGCCAGGATCGCGGTGATCGGCCTGGGTTACGTGGGCCTGCCGCTGGCCGTAGCCTTCTCGGCCGCGAACGATGTGGTGGGCTTCGACATCAAGGCCGAGCGGATCGCCGAGCTGCGGGCCGGCGAGGACCGGACGCTGGAAGTCTCGGCCGAGGAACTCGCCGCCGCTCAGCGGCTGAAGTTGAGCGACGACGCGGCGGACCTTAAGGCCTGCAACGTTTTCATCGTCACGGTGCCAACGCCGATCAACACCGACAAGACGCCGAACTTGCGCGCCCTGATGGCGGCCAGCCGCACGGTGGGCGCCGCGATCGGCAAGGGCGGCGTTGTGATCTATGAGTCCACCGTCTATCCGGGCGCGACCGAAGAGGATTGCGTGCCGGTTGTGGCGCAGGTCTCGGGCCTGGCGTTCAACCGGGAGTTCTTCGCCGGCTACAGCCCCGAGCGGGCCAACCCGGGCGACCCGACGCATAGACTGGCAAACATCGTCAAGGTGACCGCGGGCTCGACGCCTGACGCCGCCGACTTCGTGGACGCGCTTTACGGGTCAGTGGTGACGGCGGGCACGCACCGCGCCAGCTCGATCCGCGTGGCTGAGGCGGCCAAGGTGATCGAAAACACCCAGCGCGACCTGAACATCGCCCTGATCAACGAGTTTGCCTTGATCCTGAACAGACTTGGCGTCGACACCTCAGAAGTGCTGGCCGCCGCTGGGACCAAGTGGAATTTTCTGAACTTCCGGCCAGGCTTGGTGGGCGGCCACTGTATCGGTGTGGATCCCTACTACCTGACCCATAAGGCCGAGGCTGTGGGCTATCACCCGGAGGTGA
>JAYUBD010000398.1:0-1589 GCA_043740995.1 Caulobacteraceae bacterium
AAACTCGTCGAGACGTTGGATAAGACGGTGAAGGTCCCGGGCCTCGCCAATGTCTGGGTCCCGCCGATCCGCAATCGCATCGACATGCTGGCCACCGGCATCAAGAGCCCGATCGGCGTGAAGGTGTCGGGTTCCGACCTGGTCGAACTGGACCGCATCGCCCATGAGGTGGAATCCGTCGCCCGAGGCGTGCCCGGCGTCAGCTCCGCCCTGGCGGAGCGGTTGACCGGCGGACGCTATATTGATGTTGATATCAATCGCGACGCCGCCGCCCGCTACGGGCTCAACATCGCCGACGTGCAGGCGATCATCTCGGGCGCGGTCGGCGGCGACACTGTCGGACAAACCGTCGAGGGCTTGGCGCGATACCCGATCAACGTACGCTACCCGCGGGAACTGAGGGACAGCCTGGAGGGGTTGCGCACCTTGCCCATCCTCACGCCCGCCGGCCAGCAGATTACGCTGGGAACCGTCGCCCAACTCACCATCGCCGATGGACCACCGATGCTGAAGATCGAGAACGGTCGACCATCGACCTGGGTCTATGTTGATGTGCGCGACCGCGATCTCGCCTCGGTGGTCGGCGATCTGCAAAAGGCCGTCGCCGGGCGCGTCAAACTCTCGCCCGGCGTCTCGATTGCCTATTCGGGCCAGTTCGAATACCTGCGGCGCGCCGTTGAACGGTTGAAACTGGTGGCGCCGGCGACCTTGCTGATCATCTTTCTGCTGCTCTACCTCACCTTCGGTCGTTTCGATGAGGCGGCCCTGATCATGGCGACGTTGCCTTTTGCGCTGACCGGCGGGATCTGGACGCTGTATTGGCTGGGTTTCCACCAATCCGTCGCCACCGGCATCGGGTTCATCGCCCTGGCTGGCCTGTCCGCCGAGTTTGGCGTGGTGATGTTAATCTATCTGAAGCATGCCCTGGCCGATCGCGGCGAACATCCCACGCGCGAACAGGTCGAGGACGCCGTCCGCGAGGGCGCGCTGCTGCGGGTGCGACCCAAGGCGATGACCGTGGCGGTGATCCTGGCGGGCCTGGCGCCTGTCCTGCTTGGCCACGGGGCCGGTTCGGAAGTCATGAGCCGCATCGCCGCCCCGATGATCGGCGGCATGCTGACCGCGCCGCTGCTGTCCATGCTGGTCGTGCCCGCGGCCTATCTGCTGCTGCGCCGCCGACGCTCCGGTTCCACCCCGCCTGCTCAAACCCAAAGGACACCATCATGAAAGCCGTCATCCGCGCGATTGTCGGCGCCCTGACCCTCACCGTCGCCGGCCCCGGTTCGACCGATGACATGTCGAACATGAAAGGCATGGCGACGCCCGCCGCCAGGCACGGTCAGGGGGTCGGCGTCATTAGGGCGATCGACGCCAGGGCGGGCACACTGACCCTCCAGCACGGTCCAATCCCCGCCGTCTCCTGGCCCGCCATGACCATGACGTTCACAGCCAGGCCGCCCAGGCTGCTGGCGGGGCTGAGGGTTGGCCAGACCATCGGTTTTGATGCGACCGTGCGCGGCATGGCGGCCGAGGTGACGGCGGTACGACCTCGATAGCGGCGCCCCGTCACGACCGTACCGCGAGGTCAG
>JAYUBD010000399.1:0-1587 GCA_043740995.1 Caulobacteraceae bacterium
TGGCCCGAGCCGGCGCCCTGCCGCCCTGACCACGCCCCGATGCTGACGCGGGGCCGTGGTCTCGATGACGGCGAAGACACTTAGGTCACCTTTGGGTTATCGATGGGCCGGCAACCTTGGATACGAAATCGGGCGCGTCTGGGGGGAGCGGGCCTGAGCGTCGTGGGGCATCTGGCGCTTCTGTTCGCCCTGCTGTTCGCGCGGGCGGAGTCGCCCCGTCGGGTTGAGCCGGAACCGATGGTCGTGGCTCTGGTCGATCTGCCCCGCCCGGTGCTCAAGACCCCGCCCGCCGCTACAGCGCCGCCCGCGTCCGCAAAGCCGCCGCCGCTGCGGACCATCGTCAGGGAGACCCCGCTCCTTCCGCGCGTCGAGACCCTGCCGGCGACGTCATCACCGGTCCCGGCGCCGACGACGATGATCGCGGCGAGGTCCGGGGCGGGCTTAAGCGAAGCGGGGCTGGCGGGAGCCGCGACCGCCGAGGACGGCGGCGGCGCCTGCAACATGGCCGGGCGAGTGCAGACCGCTCTGCGCAAGGATCCTCTGGTCCATGCCGCCGTGGCCGGCTCGGCGGGCAAGGCGATGATGGTCTGGGACGGCGATTGGGTAAAAAGCGGCGGCGAAGACGGCAAGGGCCTGGCCGCCGTCCGCGAAGCGATCATCTGGGAGGTGGCGTTCGCGCCGGCGGCGTGCCGTGCTCAACCGGTACGGGGCCTGATCGTCATTGCCCTGAACGCGGCGACCGGAACCGCCCGGCTGGCCATCGGGTCCAGCGATTGGCGGTGGTCGGATCTGTTGACGCCGCGCGGCGGCGGCCCCCGGCCCCAATGACACTGGGCGGGCCCGGCCGCCAATGTCATCCGGATGATTCCAAGGCTGTCTCAGGCCTAGGCCAGCACGACCACCACCACCCGCCGGTTCTGGGCGCGGCCGTCGCGGGTCTTGTTTGAGGCGACGGGCGCCCCGTCGCCATATGAGATTGTCGCCATCCGGTTCAGCGCCACGCCCTGCTGATTCATGAACAATCGCACCGCCTCGGCGCGTGCTTCACCCAGTTTCATATTGATCGGCTGCGAGCCGGTATCGTCGGTGTGCCCCTGGATTTCGAGATAGACGTTTTTATTGTCACCCTTGAGCTTCTGCACGAAGTCCAGCAACCGGGTCTGCGCCTCGGGCGAAAGCTGCGCGCGATTGACCGGGAACTTTACCGAGTCGTCCG
The DNA here is from genome assembly GCA_043740995.1 of Caulobacteraceae bacterium. Classification (GTDB taxonomy): domain Bacteria; phylum Pseudomonadota; class Alphaproteobacteria; order Caulobacterales; family Caulobacteraceae; genus Acaudatibacter. The sequence continues at coordinate 1,217 of JAYUBD010000399.1, forward strand.
ACAGCACCATCGCATAGAGGAACTTGCCCTCGGCCAGCTTGCCCGCGGCCTGGGCTCGATCAAGCGCGTCCTGCGCGGTCCGGTCGAGTTTGCCGAGGTGGGTGTCGTGGTCCCGCACCTTGGCATCGACATTGCGCACCCCGGCATCGACGACGCCGACCTGGTCGCGCACGAAGCCCTTGGTCGCACAGCCGCCGAGGCTGATCGCGCCGGTCGCCAGAGCGACCATGGCCACTGAAAAGGGTTTAAGGTTCTGCATGGATTGGTCTCCTCACAAGCCGTCCCTGACCTATCCAACATGGATAAAGGGGCCGAACTTTGGCCCGGCACGGGCTTGGTCATCCGGCGATGTTGCTGCGGATCGGTGGCCG
>JAYUBD010000400.1:0-5451 GCA_043740995.1 Caulobacteraceae bacterium
GCGACCGTCGCCGCCACCCCGCCGAGCAGGTGGATGGGTCCGACCACGGCGCCGGCATCGCCGACATTCAGTGAATAGCCGCGCTGCAGGAAGGTCGGCGTGAAATACATCAGGCCCCATCCCCAGAACGCCGACAGCCCCCCACCCATGATCACGTGAAAGCCGGCCCTCTGAGTCATGAGAAATCGAAAGGTGGCGAGGAATGAGGGGGTGGCGAGGTCGGTATTCGCATCCAGTCGGCCGCGCTCAGGCTCCTTGATCGTCAGATAGACGATCAGCCCAATCAGCACGCCCGGCACGCCGAGTACGAAAAAAGCGGCCCGCCAACCCCAGAGGTTGGCGACATAGCCCGCCAGATCGGCGCCCAGCCAGGCCCCGATCGGCGCGCCCAACGCGAAAATCGTCATCGCCATCGGTCGGCGCCCCGCGGGGAAATAGTCGCCGATGATTGAATTGGCCGGCGGCGTGCCGCCCGCCTCGCCGACGCCCACGCCGATGCGCGCCGCCATGAAGGCCCCATAGCTGCGGGTCAGGCCGCACAGCGCGCTCATCGCCGACCACACCACCAGCGAGGCGGCCAGAATATTGCGTCGGTTGAACCGGTCGGCGAGCCAGGAGAGCGGTATGCCGAATGACACATAGAAGATGGCCAGGGGCGCGCCGGTCAGGAAGGCGATGCCGCTGTCGCTGAGGTGCAATTCCAACCGGATCGGGTCGAGCACCGTGGAAACGACATAGCGGTCCGCGATGCTGATCGCGTAGACCGCGCACATGATGATCAGCACATACCAGCGCAGGATCGGCGAGGCGGCCGCGCTGGATGCATCCCCGTCGGCGGCGACCGTGGTCATCGATGATTCTCCCCCGGCATCTTCGCGGCCAGGACTCGATCAATGCAGGTTCCGGCGTGGGAGTCGCCGCATAATTTTTGCAAAGCGACTTGCAATAATCCGACCGCTCCGGCCCAGCTAGCCTTTCGGAGGACGATTCGTGAAGTTTGTCGCGCTGGCCGTTATTTCGACGATCACCTTCAACCCCGCCCCGGCTCAGGGCGAACAGCGCACGGTCGCCGGCCCGGGTCCCGATGCTCCGGCGCTGGCCGCGCCGGGGCCGTTTCGCATAGGTGTCCGCACCCTCACCCTGGTCGATCCCGGCCAACCCGACCTCATGGCGGCGGATCCAAAGACCGGCGCCGTCCCGCTGACCGACCGACGATTGATCATCGACCTTTGGTATCCCGCGAAACCGGCGCCCGGCGCGCCCGGCGCCGTTTATTCGGCCGCCTTTTCCGGCGAGCCGCCCCACCCGCCCGTCGCCTTTACCGTGCCCGGCCTGGCCGTGCGCGACGCGCCGCCAACCGGCCGCGGCTACCCGTTGGTGATCGTGTCGCATGGTTACGGCAATGATCCGGCGGCGATGACCTGGCTCACGGAGAATCTTGCCTCGAAGGGATATGTGGTCGCCGGCATCCATCATCAGGATCCCAATCCCTATGTTGACGGCCCCGTCGCGAGCGCCGCGCCGTCCCTGCGGCGACCCCTGGATATCGTGTTCACGGCGCGCGAACTTCAGGTTCGGCTCGGCGCCCTGATCGATCCGGCCCGCACCGCTCTGATCGGCTATTCGATGGGGGGCTATGGCGTGATCACCGCCGGCGGGGCCAGTCTTGACCCCGCGGGACCCGCCATGCGCCTGGTGCCCGGCGACTGGCTAAGACGCTATGCCAGAGGCGCCCCGAAGGCCGCCGAACTCAGGGTCGCGGGCCTCAAGGCCATTGTCGCCATGGCGCCGGCCGGCAACGGCCCGGTCAGCGCCTGGGGACCGGAGGGCCTGGCCGCCATCACGGCGCCGGTTCTGCTGATCCAGGGGGATAGCGATCCCGTGGTCGACTACATCACCGGGGGCCGCGCGATCTTTACCGGCCTGAAGAACAGCGACCGCTATCTGCTCACCTATCGCCATGCCGGCCACGCCGTGGGCTTGAATCCGGCGCCGCCGGAGATGCGGCGATCTATGTGGGATCTCGACTGGTTCGAAGATCCGGTCTGGCGGCCCGACCGCATCGACGCGATCAATCTGCACTTCATCACGGCCTTTCTGGATCGCCATGTGCGCGGCGATGTCAGCCGCGCCGCCTATCTGGATGTGGCGGTCGTCGCCTCGGATGACGGCGTCTGGCCGGGCGCCGGCCCCTATGCGGCGTTCAGCCCGGGAACCGGGACCGTCACCGTTTGGAAGGGCTTTCAGCGCCGCCACGTCCGCGGCCTGGAGTTGCGTCATGCCGCCGCCGGCCAGGACGCGCCACGGTAAACGGGGCTCTATGGGCGCGGTGCATCCAAGGCCAGGCCGAGCCCGAACAGCACGAACACGCCTCCCGTGGCGCGGTCCAGGGTCCGCAGGACGTCCGACCGTTGCAGCAGGCGGGCGATCGGGCGGGTGGCGGCGATCAAGGCGCTGAACCAAACCAGGCCGAGCAGGGCATGGACAGCGCCTAATAACAGGATGAAGGCCGCGACCGGCGCGCCATGCGGCACGAACCGCGGCAGCAAGGATACGTAGAAAAGCCCGACTTTTGGATTGAGCAGGTTGGTCAAGGCGCCTCGGGCGAAGGGCGAGCCCGGTGGTCGCTTCGGCACAACCGCCGGGGCCAACGCGGTTCGGGGTCGTCGCAGCATGCCCACGCCCAGCCACAGCAGATAGGCGGCCCCCAGCCACTGCAAGATCGTATAGGCGGCACGCGACGCCGACAGCAGGGCGCCCAGCCCGACGGCGACCACGGCCGCCCACAGCAGGCAGCCGAAGCAAACCCCCAGGCCCGCCATCCACGCACGCGCCGGCCCCTGCGCGGCGGCGGTGCGCAGCACCAGGGCAGTGTCCAGGCCCGGCGTGATAGTGAGCAGGCCGGCGGTGGCGGCGAAGGCCAGCAGCGCGGTTGAGGCGGCGTCCATGCTTTCCTTCCGCGTCACGGTTCCAGAGGCGGAGAAGTCATGGGATAAGCGCCGACCAGGGTGATCGCCAAGCGCAAAGATGCACCCGCGGGAGGATGCCCATGCTCGAAGATCTGCTGGATGCGAAGACCTTCGCCGCCGGTCACCCGCACGCGCTTTATCGCTCCTTGCGCGAGACCGCGCCGGTGCATTTCAATCCCGAGCCCCAGGGGCCGGGGTTCTGGGCGCTGACCCGCTATGACGACGTGTTTGCCGTCGATCACGACTTCCAGACCTATTCGTCGGAGCCGACCATCATGATCGAGGACGCCGAATACCAGGATGACGGCGTGTTCGGCGAAGCCAAGATGATGCTGATGATGGACCCACCGAAACACACCGGCTTTCGCAAGCTGATCCGCTCGGAATTCACCCGCCCCGCCGCCGATCAGAAGGGCCTTCGTCTGCACGAACTGGCCCGGCATATCGTCAATGCGGTGATCGAGCGGGGCGAATGCGATTTCGTCGCCGAGGTGGCCGGCGAGATGCCGTCCTATGTGATCGCCGAACTGATGGGTCTGCCGCTCGCCGACGGGCGAGAGCTCTATAAGCTGACCGAGATCATCCATTCCGCGCCGGAAACCCTGCCGCCCGGCGCGGGGCGCGAAGCCGTCGGCAAGATGTTCGCCTATGCCGCCGGGGTCATCGCCGAAAAGCGCGCCCGGCCGGCCGACGATCTGGCCACCCGCCTGCTGAATGTCGAGGTCGAGGGCCGCCGGTTGACCGATCCGGAATTCCTGTTGTTTTTCCTGCTGCTGATCGACGCCGGCGGCGACACCACCCGCAACCTGCTTTCAGCCGGCCTGCTGGCCCTGCATTACAACCCGGATCAACGGGCCTGGCTGATGGCAGATCTTCCGGCGCGCCTGCCCTCGGCCCGGGAAGAGCTGCTGCGCTATGTCAGCCCGGTGATCTATATGCGTCGCAAAGCCTTGCGCGACCATCGCCTGGGCACGGTGGAGATCAGGGCCGGCGACAAGGTGGTGATGTATTTCGGGGCCGCCAACCGCGATCCCGCCAAGTTCGACCAGCCCGACGGGCTGGACCTGTCGCGCAACCCCAATGAGCACGTCGCCTTTGGCGGCGGCCCGCATGTCTGCCTGGGACAACATTTGGCCCGCATCGAGATCGACGCCATCCTGGTCGAGGTGTTGACACGCATGCCCGACCTGGACATCCCCAACCCGCCGGAATGGCTGGCCTCGACCTTCATTTCCGGACCCAGGCGCATGCCGGTCCGGTTCAAGCCAGGGCCGCCACTTTGACCTAACCCGCCTCCCACCCCGGCACGGGGAGGGAAGGGGTCCAGGCGGCGACCACCGGGTTGGCATCGACGACCAGGGCGCCACTGAGCCGCAGGCTTCGCAGGGTGGCGGCGTGCAGCGCCGGCTCATAGGCGGCGGTCGCGTCGGCGATGACCAGCGTGTGATAGTCCAGATGGGCGGCGTCGAAGGCGGTGGCGGCGATGCAGCATTCGGTGGTCAGGCCGCACAGCACCAGGGTGTCGATCCCCCGCGCCTTCAGCATCGCGTCCAAAGCCGTGCCGAAAAAGGCGCTGTAGCGGGCCTTGAAGATCACCGGCTCGCCGCTCGCCGGTCGCGGACCACGGAACGCCGCGCCGGGCGATCCCGCGCGGCACGGCGGGGCATAGGTCTCGCCCCCTCGCCGCGCCCGTTCGATCCAGACCGGCGAATCGGTGGCGGCGGTGGTCTGAAGGCCGACAAACACCACGCCAGTCCCCGCCGCGCGCGCCGCCGCCGCCAGGGCCTCGGCCTTGGCCAGAGCCGCCGGCACGGTCGCCAGATCGAGCCCCGCCCGCCCGAGCGCGCCGGCGGGGTCCGCAAAGTCCACCTGCATGTCGATGATCAGCAGGGCCGTCCGCGTCGGCGCGATCCAGTCGCCAAGGCCGCTCACGCGAACGTCTTGCGCAGGCGTGGCAGGATTTCCGCGCCGAACATGGCGGCGCCGGCGACATAGTCTGGAAACACCAGCATCACGCCATCCAGTTCGCTCTCGCGGACAAAGGCCTCCATCCGCTCGGCGCAGGTGGCCGGCGCGCCCGACACCGTCTCGGTCATGAACGCGCCCTGGGCGCTCGCCGCTTCGCTGAGCCGGGCCGGCGGCACGCCCCAACTGTTCAGCATTTCGATCACCGCGCCGATATCCACGCCGTCCTTGTAACGCCGCACCAAAGCCTCGGCCTTGGCATCGGTTTCGGCATGGACGATCGTGCACATGGCAAAGGTGCGGATGGTCTTGTCGCGCTCGGCGGCGATGGCTTTGGCCAGGCGGCTGGCGGCGCGCCTGTCGGTCGCCGTCCGCCCGCCGATGAAACAGGCGTCCGCCGCCCCCACCGCGAAGCGCAGGCCCCGCTCGGATATCCCGGCGCAGATCAGGTCCGGGCGCGGCCTGGACAGGGGTTTGGGATTGGACACGCAATCCTTCATCGTGAAAAACCGGCCGG
>JAYUBD010000401.1:0-1580 GCA_043740995.1 Caulobacteraceae bacterium
GCCAAGGCGCTGGCCTTTGTCCGACCAGGCGATTGCCTCGTGGTTTGGAAGCTTGACCGCCTCGGTCGCTCGTTGCCGCATCTGCTTGCGACGGTGAACGGCCTCAAAAATCGCCAGGTCGCCTTCCGCTCGTTGACTGAACAGATGGACACGACCACGCCGCAAGGTGAGTTCCTGTTCCATGTGTTCGGCGCCTTGGCGCAATTCGAGCGCTCGTTGACCCAGGAGCGCGTCAATGCTGGTCTGGCCGCAGCTCGGCGACGAGGGCGCCGCGGCGGACGGCCTGTAGCAATCGACCCGGAGAAATTGATCGCCATCGTCGCCGCGCTTGATAGCGGCGCCGCAAAGGCCGCCGTCTGTCGGACCTTCGGCGTCAAGCGGAGCACCCTGATCGATTCTCTCGCCCGTATCGGTTGGCCCTCGGGTTCAGCGGTCCATGGAGACGGTCGTGACGAGACGCCAGCAATTGACGGAGGTCCAACTCGCCGCGCTGTATGACGCGCCCGCCGAACAGCGCGAGCTCGTTCGTCATTATACGCTGTCGGAGGCCGATCTGGCCGCCGTCGGGCGTTGCCGCGGCGACCACAACCGGCTCGGCTTTGCCCTGATGCTCAGTTACCTGCGCCACCCCGGGCGACCAATTCGGCCCGGCGAGCGACCGCCAGGCGCCCTGGTGACGTTCGTAGCTGAGCAGATTGACGTCCTACCCGAAGCCTTGGACGAGTATCTGCGCTTCGACCAAAATCGGCGGCGCCATTCTACTGAGCTTCAGGAGCGACTTCGGCTCCGCCCTTACGGGAGGATGCCGGCCGCCGAGCTGGCGCGTTGGCTTCTTCCGCATGCGATTGAAAATGACCGGCTGGTTCATTTGTCGAAGCTGGTTGTGGAGGCCTGTAGGGAACGCGGAATCATCCTCCCGCCGCCCCGGACGCTGGAACGTCTGTGCATCGACGTCCGATATGAGGCGCGCCGCGAGGTCCGTCGGCGCCTTACCGATGGGCTCACGCCCGACCAGCGTCGTCAGCTCGACGAGCTGCCGCAGCGCCGGGAGGAAACCAGTCAGACCTGGCTCGCCTGGCTAAGACAGATGCCCGAGGCGGCCAAGCCGGCTGCGATGCTCGGCCTGATCGAACGGTAGAAACCCCTTCGCGAGGTCGGCCTCGATCAGGCGCACGGTCACCGTGTGCACCAGTCGCGCCTGGCTCAGCTCGCCCGCGAAGCTGCTCGCACTACGGCGCAACATATCGCAGGCTATGAACGCCAGCGTCGGCAGGCCTCGCTTGTCGCGGTCACGCTCGATCTGAGCGCCAGCCTCACGGATCAAGCGATTGATCTTTTCGATCGGCTGGTCGGCGCGATGTTCCGCAAGGCTGAGGCGCGCCATGCCCGCGCCTTTCGGGCTGATGGACGGGCGATCAACGAAAAGGTCCGCCTCTATGCCCAGGTTGGCGCCGCGCTGATCGCCGCCCGCGAAAATGGGCAGGATGCGTTCGAGGCGATCGGCACGGTCATCCCGTGGGAGCGGTTCTGCGAAACCGTGGCCGAAGCCCAGGCGCTTTCTCGATCCGAAGAGTTTGATC
>JAYUBD010000402.1:0-1577 GCA_043740995.1 Caulobacteraceae bacterium
TCCCGCATGACCGCCATTGACGGCGTCAGCTATGCCGCCTTCATCGTGCCCGGCCTGACCATGCTGTCGTTGTTGACCGAAAGCATCGGCAATGCCGCATTCGGCATCCACATGCCCAAATGGTCGGGAACGATTTACGAGCTGCTGTCGGCCCCGGTTGCCTGGTACGAGGCGGTGATCGGCTATGTCGGGGCGGCGGCCACCAAGTCGGTCCTGTTGGGCGGCATCATCCTGATCACCGCCCGGCTGTTCGTCCCTTACCATATCGCCCATCCGGCCTGGATGCTCGGCTTCCTGGTGCTCACCGCCCTGACCTTCAGCCTGTTCGGCTTCATCATCGGCGTCTGGGCCGAGGGCTGGGAACGGCTGCAGATCGTACCGTCCCTGATCATCACGCCGCTCACCTTTTTGGGCGGCAGCTTTTATTCCATCGCCATGCTGCCGCCGCTGTGGCGCAAAATCACCCTGTTCAACCCCGTAGTCTATCTGGTCAGCGGCTTTCGCTGGAGCTTTTACGGCGTCGCCGATGTGGGGGTGGGGATCAGTCTGGCCATGACCGTCGGCTTTATGCTGCTGTGCCTGATCGGGGTGTGGTGGATCTTCAAGACCGGCTACAAGTTGAAGAGCTGACGGTCGGAGCCCGCGCATGTCTCACCCTACCCGCAGACATACCCTGCTCGGCGCCGCCGCCGTACTGGCCGCGTCACCCGTCATGGCCCAAACGCCCGGGGTCCAAACTCAGGGCGCCCAGACTCCGGGCGCCCTGACCTCTGCCGCCCTGCCCCGCGTCACCCTGCAATCCGCGGTCGGCGACATTGTCATTGAGCTTGCCATCGACACGGCGCCGATCACCGCGGCCAATTTCCTGCGCTATGTGGACGCCCATCGCTATGACGGCGCCGCCTTCTATCGCGCCTTGAAACTGGCGAGCGCCCCGATCACCGGTCTGATCCAGGGCGGGGTGAGCAACGACCCCGCCAAGGCCTTCCCGCCGATCGCCCACGAAAGCACCCAGGCGACCGGGCTCAGTCATACCGACGGCGCCGTCTCCATGGCCCGTTTCGATCCGGGCACGGCGACCTCGGAATTCTTCATCTGCGTCGGCAACCTCGCCGCCCTCGACGCCAACCCCGGGGATCCGGGCTATGCCGTGTTTGGACACGTGGTCGGCGGCATGGACGTGGTGCGCGCGATCCTTGACCTGCCGGTGTCAACGACCGGCGACGGGGTGATGAAGGGCGAGATGCTGGCCAGCCCATTGGCGATTACCGGTGCGCGGCGGGGGTGACGCCATCTGAAGGCCCTGGCCAACCCACGGCGCCTGGGTCGCGCTTCGAGCGATGGGTTTCGCCGACCGCCATGGCCGAGGCCACCCTCCGATTGGCCGGGCTTGATCATTCGAAGGAGGCCATGCCAACCCCTTCTCACTCCATGATCGACGAATACACGATGCTCTTCAGCTGGCCCCGGAAGTTGAACAGGCCGGACGGCATCATCTGGGTCATGAACACCACGGTCAGGTCCTCCACCGGATCGACCCAGAAGATGGTCGAGGCGGCGCCGCCCCAATAATAGTC
>JAYUBD010000403.1:0-5411 GCA_043740995.1 Caulobacteraceae bacterium
GAGAGGGCCCAGCGAAGCGACCGTCCGCTGACGATGACCGCAAACGAGTGGGCGACGAGCACGAAGGTACCGAGAAAGATCAAAGGTCCAAGTGGGTACACGATGACGGCATGAGCCAGATCGCCGCGCCACATCCAAGCGAACGTGCGCGTGAGCCCGCATCCGGGATCCGGCTTGCCGGTCAGGTACATGAACGGGCCATCGACGGTCAGGTGACGGGGTTGAAGCCAGAAGTAGGAACGGGTGTACGTGAGCCATGACACTGCGAGCGCCAGCAGACCTCCGGCAGCCATCCGTTCGTAACGATCCGCTTGGCCGACCGCGACCAGCGGCGGCCTACGCACCGATTGCGGCGATGTGAGGTCCCAGAATCTGCTCATTCGTCTGACCAATGTAGCGGCCCTCAATGGTCTGGTCCGTGCGTAGGAAGATCGTGGTCGGGAGTCCCGTGATGCGGTAGAGATCTCCCACCTTCCCATCCGTGTCGAGCGGTACCGCGGAGCGGATCTGTAGCTGGCTGATGAAGCTGCGGGCCGCTGAATTACTGTCGCGTTCGTCCACCAGCAGGAGGACGAGCTTGGGGTGCTGGTCTGCCGTTCGCTGGAGGAGCGGCATCTCGACCCGACAGGGGACGCAGTACGTGGCCCAGAAGTTGATCACCACAGGCCGGCCGCGGAAGTCTGAAAGACGCACCCGATTGCCGTCTTGTGTGCTCAACGTAAAGTCCGGAGCTAGACCTTCTCCGGTGCTCGATGTTGAGGCAAGGCCGCCGATCGCGTTCAGCGTGTCCAGCACCTGGGCCTGACCCCAACCATTGCCATGGCCGTTGAGCAGCGCTTGGCCCTGGGAATCCAGTTGATCCGCCAGGACAGCTGGAAGGCTACCGCCCACGTCTGGCGTCCCCAGGTAGTAGCTCCGGATGTACCCGTGCGAGTCGATCAACGCCAGCGTGGAGCGATGGACGTCACCGGTGCTCAGCTCGACATCGAAGGGTTTCCAGAAGTCGCTCAGGGCGGCTGGATCTCCGGTGAGGAAGGTCCAGCTCGCCCCGATCTTCCCCGCGTAGGCACGAAGGACATCGGGTGTGTCCACCCAAGGATCGTTGGTAGTCTCGACCAGCAATACCGATGGCGGTAGCTGCTTTTGCAACTGTAGGAAGAGCCCCGTGTACAGCGGACAGCTCTCCCGGCAGGCGGTGTGGAAAGCCGCCAGGATGACGTCGTGACCGGCGATCGAGGAGTTGTCGACAGGCCTCCCGAACTGGTCGACCAGCCGGAACGCCGGTATCGCTTTCAGCTGACCGGAGAGCTCATTCAGTCCCAGGCTCACGCTCTCGCTTCCGGCGTAGATGCTCTCCTTCACAGCCCGGCCATCAGTCACGCCGATCAGGACCGGAGCGAGCACGTGTTGCTGGACGATCACACGGACCGGAATATCCAGGTTGCCCAGCCTCAATCCATCGTAGAAACCAACCGGCGCTCGAGCTTGAATCAAAGTCATGGATTTGGGCGCTGCCGGTACGAGACTCGTCTGAAAGCTGCCCAGCAACGTCCAGCCTGAAGAGGAGTGGAGCTCCAGACTGGAGCCCGATAGCTGATTCGGTTGCTTGGCAGAGGCCAAAACGAGCACGTCGCCTTGAACCGGTGTGAGGACCAGGCTGGCAGCTACGAGGGCGGCGGCTCCCACAGCGACGGACCATCCGACAAGGGAAAGCCTCCGGGTCAGGGCGCTCACGGCCCGAGCAGACTCACGTACACCTTGAATTGCTGGCGATCCAGCGGCCCGAGGAACTTCGATACCACCACACCCTGTCGATCGATAAAGAATGTCTCCGGTGGTGCTGTCACCCCCCAATCGCGGTAGCTGCCCTTAACGGCAGGACCCACGGGATACGGGCTCATCACCTCCGCCTGGTAGGCGCGGGCGGCGGAATCCGTGTCCTGGATATCGATACCGATGAACTGCACGCGGCCCTCGTATTCGAGGGCGGCGGCGTTGAGAATGGGCGCTTCCTGCCTGCACGGGACGCACCAGGACGCCCAAAAGTTGACGACCAGTGGCTTGCCCAGAAAGCCGGATAGTTCCAGGTGCCGCCCATCAAGCGTAGCGACCGTCATCGCCGGTGCAGCCCGGCCTAGGAGGTTCGGGGGCAGCTTGCTGGAAGCATGCACCAAGCCCCACCCCAGGGAGCCCAACAGCAGGACCGCCAGGGCGCCTCCGGTTACCCACCCAACCACCCGCAGGCGCATGACTACAGGGCCATAGTACCCGAGCTAGGATGATGGCCGGGTGAATCTGGTCAACCTCGCCGTGGCGTTCGGTGCGGGTGTCATCTCGATCACATCGCCATGCTGCCTGCCTCTTCTGCCGGGCTACCTCGGCTACCTGACCGGCATGTCCTCCGGTCAATTTGAGACAAATCGACGTCGGACCTTGACCGCCGCCCTACTGTTCGTGACTGGGTTTTCACTCGTGTTCATCTCGCTGGGCGCCACCGCTTCGGTGGTGGGTGCGCTGGTTCTGAGCTACAGGCTGCCTCTCGCGCAGATCGCAGGCGTTTTCATTCTCGTCATGGGTTTGCTACTTCTTCTGGAGGGCAGGGTTGGCCTCTTGAGCCGGGGTGGCGATTGGAGCCGTTGGTCGGCGGGCGGCAAGCTCTGGACGGCTCCGCTCCTGGGAGCCGCCTTTGCGATTACCTGGACGCCATGCATCGGGCCAGTATTGGCTGTCATCCTCACACTGGCCGGCAGCACCGCAGCCCTCGCCCAGGGGGTGGCGCTGCTCGCAGCCTACAGCCTCGGCCTTGCCGTGCCCTTTGTCGCTCTCAGTCTCTCGGTGCCGAAAGTACAGGCCTGGCTGCATGGGGTCCGCCGCGCGCCGGCGATTTTACAGGGAGCGTCAGGCGCCCTCCTGGTGGCGATGGGCTTTCTTCTTGTGACTGATCGCTGGCTGCCGCTCGTCTCGCCAGTCCTGGCCTGGTACGCGCAGGCGCGCTGGCCGCCGATCTAAGTGGCTCGCCAAGCCTTGCTGCTAATGCTTGCTCGGACCGATCGCCCAAGCCACCTCTAGCTCATCCCCCCAAGGCGCCGTGAACGTCGCCGCTTCGGCGTGAAAGCCGTCTTTTAGATTGAGCTTGCTAAGAGCATTTGGACCTACGACAAATTGGTTCCCGCAGCAGCATCCTTCCTCCTTCGCGTCAGATCCTCTCGAGAACATGACTGCCGGCGTGCACCCACATGGACACTCATAACCCGCCTCCAAAATGGTGTCAGATCGCCTCGTTGCCTTCAGTTGCATCTTTGCTCCTCAACCTCCCTGAAATCGACCGCGCTGATCGGACCATGGATTCTCATGGAATTCGTTCCGGCCCGTTGTCCACGTGCGCCTCGTAGAACTTCTCGGCGAGACCTGGGTCCCAGCTGACCATAAACAGACGCCACCCCCATGCCACGATTGCGAAGCGATGCCCGGGCACCGCGTAGGGCGTGGCTACGATCTTGACTTCGTTAAAGACGGTGTCGCGGGGCGCGGAGGAAATGAATTGCTGGACGGGAGTCTGGCTATCCGGACAGTACAGCTGTGTGTCGATGAGCGTTGCGCCGCCGACCTTGATCTCGGGCTGGAAGTGTTAGCCAGTACCGGGGCGCTAACGCATCAACGAAAACGCGGTGCCGGAAGCGCAGAGTCCGACCACAAGGGCGATCGCCATCCCGACGAGCGATTGGAGCCAAAGGCGCGCTGCGGGGCGCCGCGCCGGCAGTGTGTCGCCGAGCAACTGCGCCGCACGCAGTTCCACGGCACCGCCGAATCCGGTCGCTTGCCACGGAGCCGGGATTGTCGGCGTACCCACACGCCAGAGCGCAGCCGCAACCGTTTGGTGACCCAGGCGTCGGATCGCCGCGCGGTCGGCAGCAAGCTCAGCGTCATCGAGAATGCGTTCGGCTAGCCAACCCAGCACTGGAAGGAAGAACATGACCTCCGTCCCTGCGATCAGCAGCGACCTCAGAAGAGGATGCCGGCCCTGCCGGTGGTGCTCTTCATGGCGAAGCACGGCCTCCAGCTCAGGGACGGACAGTAGGCGCAGGAGTCCTGTGGTCACGTAGATCCTCGGCTTCACCGCACCGGAACAGAAGGCCAATGACTGAAAATCCACTAGGCAGCGAACGTCATCGACGTCCGCCCCATCCATCGCCGCTACGAGCTTGTACGGTGGGGGGACGGTTTCGAACATAGCGAGCCGGCTGGACGTGCGCCAGAGTAAGTAGCCGCAGCGGGCGGCGCATCCGGTGAGGATGATTGCCATCGTCGGAATGGCGGCTTGCAAAAGCGCCATCCACTCTTCAGTCGCTGCCCCAGCGCAGGTTGCCCGAGCAGTGCAATTTCCCACCCACGCCATGCAGCCGAAAGCAACTGCCGCTGCTCCAGAAAGAAGGATCATGCGACGGCTGGTCATCTGCCGCCGAGCCTTCGCAAACGCTCGCGCTGGGCCGGGCTGAGCCTGTCAAGCCGGGCAGCGAACGCGGCCAACGCAGCCTCTCCGTACCGATCGACGAACTGCTCGACCCCATCCTTGCTGCTGGTGGCGATGTACTCCGTCGGCGACTTACGAATCTGGTAGGCGAACGCCCTTCCCGTAGGCCCTGGCCGCACCTTGAATAGCCCCTTGGCCGCGAGACGGCTCACCGTTGTCATGACCGTTGTGTAAGCGAGCTCCGGCATTGTCCTGTGTATGTCGCGAACGCTGAATGGATTGGAGACCCGACGAGACCAGGCGGTCCGCATGATCCGCGCCTCCAACGGGCCGAGGAGGCGACAGGCGCGCTCCAGGTCGCTAGTCATGCTGTCAGCTCTCCCATGCGAGTATTCTCCACCCCTGGGCAAACGGTTTGCCGCCGAAACGCTTCGGCGTCAACCGACATGAAACGCTGGATCTAACGTCACGATCAGTAAGTCTGCGGCGAGCACGAACGCAGCCGCGATCGCGGTGAGCTGGGTAACGCGTGCGGACTTGGGGACCCCCCCGCGGAGACGCAGGATGCCTTGGCGAAACAAAATGTAGACGGCTACTCCTGCTACGAAAATGCCGCCGCCAAACGTTCCGCGGCTTACGACCGCGACCAGCGTCATCAGTCCGACGCCAAAGGCAAGGAGCGATTCAACGAACTGTGTTGGGATGCGACGCATGCCCACGCGCTGATCCAGTACGGACCAGAGTCCCCACCGCGATCGCGTTGCCCGCCCGGCGCAACAGCCGCCAAAGAAGCACCCCAGGCGCCCAATTGCCATTCCAAACAACAGCCCCGGAGTGCTGGCATCGAGGGCGATCCCAACGGGCACGTGCAATCCCACGAAGCCGATGGCTGCTGCGACCACGACTCCGACCAGCACGCCCTGGATGCACCACCCTTCCA
>JAYUBD010000404.1:0-1574 GCA_043740995.1 Caulobacteraceae bacterium
CCGATATTGCCGCCGATGCGGGTGTCACGGCCGGCCTGCGACAGCATGTGGCCGATCAAGGCGGTGGTCGTCGATTTGCCGTTAGTGCCGGTCACCGCCACGATCCGCGGACGCTTGTGCTCCGGCGCCGCGGCCACGGCGCGGGCGAACAGTTCGATATCGCCGACGATCTCGACCCCCGCCTGCCTGGCCTTGATCACCGTCCAGTGCGGCGCCGGGTGGGTCAGGGGCACGCCCGGCGACAATACCAGTGCGGCGAAGCCCGACCAGTCGGCGACCGTCAGGTCGAGCAATGTGACCCCTTCATTCCTGGCCGCCGCGCGCGCTGCCTGGTTGTCGTCCCACGCCGCCACCTCGGCCCCGCCGGCCGCCAGGGCGCGCGCCGCGGCGAGGCCGGACCGCGCCAGCCCGAACACCGCCACGCGGCGACCTTGGAAATCGCTGACGGGGATCATGATAACCCCTTCTCCCATAGGGAGTAGGACGGTCTCGCGCTTCTTGGGGCGTGGGAGGATGAGAGGTTTCCAACGCGCCCAACCTTGAGAGATCGCCGTCCCTCCCCCTCCCAGTCGCCGCGCGATCGAATCCCTTCCTCTCCCTCCATGAGAGGTGTTCCGCGATTCAACTTCGAGATGATGGCGTCTGAAATTTCGAAAGGGAGGCGCGGGAGCTTGCCGACCAGGATGGAGACCCGATGATCATCACCAAAATCGCGGAGGTTGCTGATCATCATGCCTATCGCAGCTTCAAGGTGGAGAGGCCAAGCATGGCCAGCATGATGGCGACGATCCAGAAGCGGATGACAATGGTCGGCTCCGACCAGCCCAGGCGCTCGAAGTGGTGGTGGATGGGCGCCATCAAAAACACCCGCCGGCCCGTCCGCTTGAACCACAGCACCTGGATGATTACCGACGCCGTCTCGATCACGAACAGGCCGCCGACAATGCCCAGCACCATCTCGTGCTTGGTGGCCACCGCGACGGCGCCCAGGGCGCCGCCCAGGGAGAGCGCGCCGCTGTCGCCCATGAAGATCCGCGCCGGCGGGGCGTTGTACCATAGGAAACCCAGTCCAGAGCCGACGATGGCGGCGCAGAACACCGCCACTTCGCCGACCCTCGGCATGAAGTGGATTTCCAGATAGCCGGCGAACACGGCGTTGCCCACCAGGTAGGCGATCAGCCCGAAGGTCGCCGCGGCGATCATCACCGGCACGGTGGCCAGGCCGTCCAGCCCGTCGGTGAAGTTCACCGCATTCGAGGCGCCGACAATGATGAAGGCTCCAAATGCGAGATAAAACCACGACAGGTCGATCAGGGCCCGCTTGAAAATCGGAAAGGCCAGCGAGGTCGACAGGCCCGCGCCCTCCGGCGAATGCGGCGCGAACCAGATCATCAGGAATACCGCGAGCATGGCGACGCCGGCCTCGACCACCAACCGCAGGCGGCCCGAAATGCCGGCGGTGGTCTGCTTGGTCACCTTGGCATAGTCGTCCATAAAGCCGAGCGCGCCGAACGATAGGGTGACCAGCAACATCACCCAGACATAGATGTTGGCGAGGTCGGCCCACAACAGGG
>JAYUBD010000405.1:0-5403 GCA_043740995.1 Caulobacteraceae bacterium
ACCCGCCACGACGGATACCGCCTCCCCCGCGAGCACCGGTCGTACTACGGCTACCGGTCCTATCGGCCCTATTACGGCAACTCCGGCTATGGGTATTCGCCCTACGGCTATGCGCCCTACGGCAATTCCGGCGTGACCTTCGTTTTCCGTCGATAAGGTAACCGAGCGGCCCCTTCAGGCACGGCGTATGCCTGGAGCGGCCGCCGGCTCAAGGTTCGCAATGGATCGAACCTGGGATTACGGGGGCAGGAGGCATCGTCGCCAAAACGCGAAGCGCCGCATGGGTGGGCCCTCGTGAAATCCCTCGCCCTTTTCGCTGTGGCGTTGGGCGTCGCCGCATGTCCGGGCTCGGCGGACGCCCAGGCGCCGCCCTCCCCACCTGCCGCCGGCGCTCCCGCCCCACCAAAGCTGGAGCCCGATCGGCTCGTCGCCGCGGCGCGGGCGAGGATCGAGATCGAGGCGAAGGCGGACCGATTTTCAGGCGCGGTGCTCATCGCCAAAGACGGCAAGCCCATCCTGGTCGAAGCCTATGGCCTGGCGGACCGCGACCACCACAAGCCCAACACACCCCAGACCCAGTTCCGGATCGGCTCCGCCGGAAAGCTGTTCACCACCGTCGCGATCCTGCAACTCGCCCAGGCCGGGAAACTCGATCTGGAGGCCCCTGTCGGCCGCTATCTCACCGACTATGCCAACCCGCAGATCGCCACCAAGGCCACCGTGGGCAACCTCCTGAGCCACACCGGCGGGACGGGCGATATCTTCGGGCCCGAATTCCTCGCCCATCGCAACGACCTGCGTAACCCCAAGGATTACATCGACCTCTTCGGGTCGCGGCCGCCGGTGTTCGAGCCCGGCGCCAGCCGCGACTACAGCAACTACGGCTTCATGATCCTGGGTCGCATCGTGGAGGTCGTGAGCGGCCTGCCCTACGATCGATATGTCCAGGCCAACATCTTCGCGCCCGCCGGCATGACCGCCAGCGGCTACCAGCCTGAGACCGTCAATCTGAAGTCCCGCGCCACCGCCTACACCGACATCCACGGCCAGCTGAAACCCGTGACCCAGGAGAGCCTCGCGGAATACAGAGCCATCCACGGCGACGGGTACATGGAATTCCGCGGCGGCCCCGCCGGCGGCTCCTATTCCACGGTCGAGGACCTGCTGAAATTCGCCAACGCCCTGACCACCGGCAAGATCCTGAGCCCCGAATACCTCCAGGTCCTCACGGCCGGCCGCGTCACACTGCTCGACGGCAGCCTGGCCGGCTACGACTACGGCGGCCGCCTGCCCGACGGCCGCCGCTTCATCGGCCACGCCGGCGGCGCCCCGGGCCAATGCGCGAACCTCCGCCACTACCTGAACAACGGCTACACGATCGTGGTCCTGGAAAACCGCGAGCCGCCCGGCTGTTTCGAGGTGTTCGACTTCATCGGCGACCGGACGCCTTAGGGGGTTGGTTCGTGCCGCTGAGGCGATGACCTGTCTCGACCCCATAGCGGACATGCGGCGAGTCCGCTTACAGTCACCTGCGGTGAACCGCTGGGGGGCGGCATGGACATCCACAAATCCAAGCCGTGGCACGGTTGGCGCGAGCTCCTGAAGGAGATCGGCACCATCGTGATCGGGGTCCTGATCGCGCTGGCCGCCGAGCAGGGTGTTGAGGCCCTCCATTGGCGCCACGAAGTCGAGGTGGAGCGCGAGGCGCTCATCAGGGAGGCGCGCGACAACCTGTCGAGCGCGGCGTACCGACAGTCCGAACAGGCTTGCATCGACGCTCGCCTGGCCCAGATCGCGCAGGTCTTCCGCCGTCATGCCCACGGACAAGCGCTAGGCCTGGAACGCCCCGTCTCGCGCCCGCCCCTGTGGACTGCGACGACGGGCAGTTGGGACATCGCCGTCTCTGGACAGGCGCTTGGCCACATGCCGCAAAATGAGAAGTTGGCCTTCAGCGACGCTTTCAACACCTACAAACACTTCAGTTTCCTGCGGCAGGAGGAGGACGCGGACTGGCGCAAGCTCGCATTGCTCGACAGTCCCGACCTGCTCGACGCGAACGACTGGTCGTCCCTGCATGGCGCCTGGGGAGACCTGGTCGGTCTCAGCAACAGGATGCGGTCAATCATAGACGAGGAGTTGGGACACGCCTCGCTTGGCCAACGGGCGGGCGGCAATCCCGGCGTGGAAGTCGCCCTGAGCGAGGCGTTCTGCGCGCCGCTGATCGACTGAGGTCCGGAATACGGCGACAGGATACCTATTGACCGCTGACGATTTCCCCGCCGACGTGTTCTTTATATGTTCCGGTCATGACCCAACTCGCTCCCATCGCGGTCCCCGGTCTTCCACCATGTGACGCAGCGCGGCGACCGGCGCGAGGCGATCTTCTTCGCGGACGGAGACCAGGAGGTCTACCTAGCCGCCGGCCTGCCCTGCTGCGCTTCACGGGTTGGCGCTTCGCGCCGTTGTACTCGCCCGCAACGCGGCGATCTTCGCATCCACCGCCGCGCAGTCGCCGGAATAGGGGACGACTACCTTGGCCTCATCGAGGTCGAAGATCGAGCGCCACACCTCGCCCGGCTCGTTCACCGCGCGGCCCATGTCCACTGGATCGGCGCGAGTCGGCCCCACACCGGTCAGGATATACATATCGTCCGTGGTCTGAGGGTTTCCATCACGATCCGCGACGACCGCCGTCAGGTTCTTCTCGCCCTTGAACGCCTGGGGCCGCGGACGCGACAGCATGTAGAATGGCCCATGCTTCGGCAGCGCCGGCTCGGCCGCCCCGCCCAGCTGGGGCGACCCATTCAAATAGATCTGGGTCAGCCGCCCATCGCGACCGAAGTCGGCCGAGATGTTCCAGCGCCAGACGTAGTAGCTGCAGAGATTGATGTCGTAGATGTATTTCTCGATCTCCGCCTTGCGCGGATGGGCGACCAGGGTCGCTCCACCTTGACCCACGAAAGCGGCCTGCACCTGCTCCCGCGTCGAGGCGGTCGAGAAGTCTCGGCGTAGCAGCGCACGCATATCATCGAGGGTGGTCTCCGCCTCGAACCGGAACGGTTCGGCCGCCGCGCCGGTGGCAAGCGCCATGGCCATCATCGTCGCGCGCAGAGCGTGTCTCATCCGCACTCACCCCCCAAGGTGGATGAAACCGTGCAAAGCCGCTCAAGTCAAAGTCGCGGCGCGACCGGCGCCCGGCCCCGTCCAAGGAACTGTGGACTGCGGGCGCCAGCCCACACCCTCCGACAAATCTCATGGCCGCCATTCTGCCTGCCGGCCTCGGCAACTCAAGGACGGTCGCAAAGCGCCGCCGCCCCGCGGCCGGCCGCTCCTCCCCTGTCGCGAAGACGACGGGCGAGGGGGACCGCCCGCCGAAGAGGGGGTGGTGGAGGGGGCGTGCCGGACCTTGACTTGCCGAGGCCGGCAGGCTCGCATCCGACCGGTCATCCGTGGGGGTCATCATGCCAGCCATCCTCGTCGCAGCCGTGTCGGCGGTCGCAGTCCTGATGCAGGCCCCGGCGGCGGCCGACCCTGGGCGGGTCTCGCCGGTCTACGACGCGGTGTTCGCACCGCTGAAGAGGTCCGAGGCGCAGTACAAGCACCTTGGGCCGGTCGGACCCTGGTACCCCGAACGCGCCGCGGAAGCCGGACACGGCGGCGGCGCGGTCATCGACTGCCTGGTCGGCGAAGGTGGCCGCCTGACCAAGTGCGCCATCATCCTGGAGAAGCCGAAGGGCGAAGACTTCGGCAACGCCGCGATGGTGATGGCCCGCAGCGGCCACATCACGGCCCCGCCCGCCGCCCCGGTCGGCCAGATGGCCCAACTCCGCGTCCTGTTCGACCCCTCCATGCCAGTAGAGATCGAGCACAAGTAGCGACGGCGGGCGACAGCCCCCTCACCAAAGTCTCATGGCGCCATTCTGCCTGCCGGCCTCGGTAACTCAAGGACGGCGCAAAGCGCCGCCGTCCCGCGGCCGGCCAGGGGCGGGTCCTTGACTTGCCGAGACCGGCAGGCTCGCATCCACTATGGGATTTAAGGGCAGGAGAAATCCAAAGGATGCTCCGCGGACACAAGGTGGTCACGGCGCTGCTTCTGGGTCTGGCTGCCATCAGCCCGGCGGAGAGCGCGTGCGCCGCGCCCAGAGCCGTTTGCGCCGGCCTGGGCGGCCTCGTGAGAAGCATGAGGTCGAGCGGAGACGTAATTGAGGTCAACTTCTCCAACAGCGACGGTCCAGCCGAGGCGTTCAGCGCCTGTGGGCCGACGAACCAAGCCGCCGCCGAGGCCTTTTGCACCGCAGTGACCAAGGCGTCGGGGGCCCATGGCCTCCAACATTTCCCGGTGTGGGTCGCCGAATGCCTTCATTCGCAAGGCGCGCGCGACGTCCGCATCGAACGCGTGAAGTCCGAAGCCTGGACTCCCACCGTGGATCGGGTCGATGCGAATCTGCGGCGAGGTCTGCATCTGGCGGTCCTCTACAAGCCACGCGATGGCAAGTCGGGTCCGGGCCCGCTCGACATGTACGGGACCTATGCACTGGTAATCAGCCGCTCCCATCCATGAGGGCGCGTCCTGCTGCCTGCGTCTCGATCCTCACTTAGAATTCGGCTCTTGCGGTGCCAGCTAGCGAGACTCCGCCCCGGCCACGTCGAGTTTGCCGGTCTGTGCCGCAACTGCGGTCAGGTACTTTTCCAACCAGGCCCCGCTTCGCTGGGTAAACACACTTTTGGCGTGCTGCTCTTCGTCGGTCTCGGCCGGAAGCAAGATCGTAAAATTGACTGTCGCTGCGAGGCCATGACGCGCGGTTCGACCCTCTTTTTCAACCCCGGTATCCCAGGCGGAAGAAAGGGCCGTTCAATGCCTCCGTGGCATCAGCCCTGGACTCACTCCGCCGGCATCCCCTCGCCCGCCGCCTTCTTCGCCTGCATCGCGTCAAACCCCGCCCACACGCCATCGCTCCCATGCCACTGCCCCCGCGTGGCCGCCTTGGAATACTCCGTGCTCCGCGCCTCGAAGAAGTTCGCGTGCTCGACGCCGCTCAGCATCGACTGCAGCCAGGGCAGCGGGTT
This sequence comes from Caulobacteraceae bacterium, assembly GCA_043740995.1. Classification (GTDB taxonomy): domain Bacteria; phylum Pseudomonadota; class Alphaproteobacteria; order Caulobacterales; family Caulobacteraceae; genus Acaudatibacter. The sequence goes on from JAYUBD010000405.1 coordinate 5,068, forward strand.
TTCCTTCACTCCGTAGACTTCCGGCAAGGCCAGCTGGCGCAGGCGCCAGTCGGCGATGAAGCGGATGTATTTCTTGATGTCCTCGGGCGTCATGCCCTGCACCTCGCCGGCCTCGAAGGCCAGGTCGATAAACGCGTCCTCCAGGCCCACCACCGTCTTGCAGCAGTCGATGATGTCGGCGGCGACCGACTTGGTCACCGCCCCGGTCTCGGCCTGGAAGGCGTGATAGAGCTTGGTGATCCCCTCGCAGTGCAGGCTCTCGTCGCGCACGCTCCAGCTGACGATCTGGCCCATGCCCTTCATCTTGTTGTGGCGCGGGAAGTTCATCAGCATGGC
>JAYUBD010000406.1:0-5402 GCA_043740995.1 Caulobacteraceae bacterium
CGCCAAGACGCGGCCAACAAACCGAAAATCATGGACGATCAAGCGGCCTTCTGGGCCGGGTTCGCTGCCATCGACCCGCAACTCTCGGCCGGATGGCAACTGAAACACCAGACTCCCCGGCCCCCAATTGCGTTGTGCGATGGAGACGGCAGTGCGAAATGCGGCCGGCGCGCCACGCAAGCCAGGGTCCATGCGAGCCAGCCGCGCCTTGATTTGAAAGGGCGACGGAGCGGCGCCGTCGAAGGTCGAGTTCAAGGTCATGAGAGTTCCTTATACGCGGCCAGCGCCCGCGTGCGCGCTGCGGAATGGTCCACGATGGGGTGCGGATAGCTGACGCCCAGCGTGACCCCAGCCGCCGCCAGACGGGCGGGCGCGGCCATCCAGGGCTTGTGAATTTCGTCGTCAGAAAGTGCACTTAGCTCCGGGACCCATCGGCGGACATAGGCGCCGGCGGCATCGAACCTTTCGCCCTGCAGCGTTGGATTGAATATTCTGAAATAGGGTGCGGCATCGGCGCCGGATCCCGCCACCCACTGCCAATTGGCGACATTAATTGCTAGGTCGGCATCGACCAACGTGTCCCAGAACCACGACTCACCGAGGCGCCAGTCAATCATCAGGTCCTTGACCAGGAACGAAGCCGCGATCATCCGCACCCGATTGTGCATCCACCCGGTTTGCCAGAGCTGCCTCATCCCGGCATCGACGATAGGGTAGCCCGTCAGGCCCCGGCGCCAAGCGTCCATACTCTCCGGGTCGATACGCCAAGGAAATCGCTCAAACAGCGTGTTGAAAGTCGAATGGGTTATCGTGGGTTGGTGGAACAGGAGGTGAATATTGAATTCACGCCATCCCAATTCCCTGAGGAAGGTCTCCAAATCGGCGTCCGGCGCATTGCCTGTCTCCTGGGCACGCAACACTGAGGCCCAGATCTGACGCGGCCCGATTTCGCCGAAGTGAATGTGGGGAGACAGACGCGAGGTCCCCTCCCGCCCTGGCTGATTGCGACCCTGACAATATTGATGCGAGGCCGATCCGCTCAGAAACGTGTCCAGCCGCTCCCGCGCACCGGCCTCACCCGGTGTCCAGCCGTCAAACCCCGCCGACCAGTCGGGCCGACTTGGATGCAGTCGCCAACTCACCAACGCCTCGCCTTTCAGGGGCATAGCCGGTGGCGTCAGCGCGGAAGGGGCCGGCAGGGGCAGAGTGAGCCGCGTGGTCGCCCGCGTGGCCCGCCAATAGGGCGTAAACACGCGATAAGGTCCACCACCGGTCGTCTTTACGGTCCAGGGCTCATTCAGGAGTGCGGCTTTAAAGGACCGACATTGCATGCCCCTCGCCACGAGATCGCATTTGATCCGCGTGTCTCGCGCGATTGACGGTGAATCGTAAAGGCGGTTCCAATAGACGGCGCCGGCGCCGGTTTCGCGGATCAGACCGCGCAATACATCCTCCGGCGCGCCGCGGCGTAAGACCAAGGGAGAGCCGATCGTCGCCAGGTCTTTGGACAGGGCCTTCAGCGATTTGTCCAACCACCAACGCGAAGCGCCACCCACCGCCCGCTCGGTGGAAGAGTCGTCATGAATATAGATGGGGATCACGGACCGACCATCGATCGCCGCCTCGATCAACGCCGGATTGTCGGCCAGCCGCAGGTCCCGCCGAAACCACATGATGGCGGGGCGTTCCGATGACATATGCGGTCGTCTCCCAAGCGACCCCGACCTTGCGCCGAACTCGCCTTGCCCTCACTTCTACGCCGCCCCGTCGCACACGGATCATGGAGTTCCACGCATGCAGCCCAACCCGGTCGTTGAAGTCAAAACGGCGGCGGGCCGCGCGGTTCGGATCGGCAATCGAGAGCGCCTGTCGATCATTGCCGGCCCTTGCCAACTGGAAAGCCGATCCCATGCACTCGAAATGGCGCACGCTTTGCGCGAGATCTCGGAGAGGCTGGATATCGGCCTCGTCTACAAAACCTCCTTTGACAAAGCGAACCGCACGTCGGGCGCTATGGTTCGGGGAATTGGCCTTCGGGACGCCCTACCAATTTTTGCTGAGATCAGGGCCGTCACCGGGCTGCCGGTGCTGACAGATGTGCACGAAATTCAGCACTGCGCGATGGTCGCCGGGGCGGTGGACATCCTCCAAATCCCCGCCTTCCTCAGCCGTCAGACGGATCTGATTGTTGCGGCCGCCCGGACGGGATTGGCCCTCAACATAAAGAAGGGCCAGTTTCTGGCGCCCTGGGATATGCGCAATGTGATCGCCAAGGCGGTAGATGCCGGGAACCCTAATGTCATGGCATGCGAGCGCGGGGTTTCATTTGGCTACAATATGCTCGTCTCCGACATGCGGGCGCTGCCGATTATGGCACGCATCGGATGCCCCGTGGTTTTTGACGCCACGCATTCGGTGATGCAGCCGGGAGGTCAAGGAGACAGGTCCGGCGGCGAACGTGAATTTGTGCCGGTTCTCGCCCGCGCGGCGGTGGCGGTCGGCGTGGCGGCGGTCTTCCTTGAAACTCACGAAAATCCGGAACAAGCGCCGTCCGACGGACCTAATATGGTGCCATTGAAGGATTTGGAGCCCCTGTTGCGCGAGCTTTTGGATTTTGACGCCTTGGCAAAGCGCCGGGCCTCTGCTTGACCGCATCGGATCGCGAGAGGGAGAGATCAACGCCCATGGGCCTGCGAAATTTTCAATATTGGTTGCCGCGTCTGGCCAGGGTTCGGGTGGTCGCGGTCGGCGACATTATGGTTGATCGGTTTATATACGGCGACGTGCACCGCGTTTCCGCGGAGGCTCCCATTCCCATTCTGGCGCGGACTCGCGAAAGTGTGATGCTGGGCGGGGCCGGCAACGTAGCGCGCAATGTCGCGTCGCTTGGAGGGCAGGCGGCCTTGGTGGGGATTGTCGGCGACGATGCGCCGGCACACGAAGCCCTGGCGATGATCGAAGCCGCCCGGGGCGTGGAAGGATTCTTGATCACCGATCCGGCGCGCCCGACCACCGTGAAGACCCGGTTTGTCTCGGCCGGCCAGCAGTTGCTACGGTTGGATGTGGAAGCCACCGCGTCGGTGAGCGGGGCCGTGGAGGCGCGGGTTATTCAGACGATCGCCGAAGTTTCCGCGGGGGCGGGCGTGATCCTCCTGTCCGATTACGGCAAGGGCGTCGCGACCCCGGGCGTGGTTGAGGCTTGTCGGGCGGCGGCCAAGGCGCATGGCGCAAAGTTGATTGTTGACTCCAAGGCGCGCGGGTTCGGTCAATACGGCGCTGTTGATCTCGTTAAACCCAACGCCGCCGAACTCGCCAGGGCGACCGGCCTGCCCACCGAGACCGACGCCGAGCTTGAAGCGGCCCTCGCCCACGCCTTGGCGCGCAGCGCCTGCGAGGCGATCCTGGTGACCCGGGCCGCGAAAGGCATGGCGCTGGCGAGGCGAGGCGCGGCTGTAGAGTATTTTTTTCGACCTCCGCCGGAGGTGTTCGACACCGCCGGCGCGGGCGACACCGCCTTAGCCGCCGTGGGCATCGCCCTGGCGGCCGGAGCGCCGATTGATCAAGCCATTGAGATCGCGCTGCTGGCCTGTGGCATTGTCGTGGAAAAAGCCGGCACCGCCACCGTATCCATTGCCGAGATAGTCGAAGCCGAAACCGCCGCCGCCCGCGCGCCTTGGCAGGAGAAAATCACCTCGCGTGAACGCGTGACCGCCCTGGCCGCGCACTGGCGCGAGCAGGGCCTGAGCGTGGGTTTCACCAATGGCTGTTTCGACATTCTCCACCCTGGTCACATTGCCTATCTCACCCAGGCCAAATCCTGGTGCGACCGGCTCATCGTCGGAGTGAACACGGATCGGTCCGTCGCCGCCGCCAAGGGGCCGGGTCGGCCGGTCAACAGTCTGGACGCACGCACAACCCTCCTGGCGGCGCTGTCGTCCGTGGATCTCGTCACGTCGTTCGACGAGGATACCCCCTTGGCGCTGATCGCAGCCGCGCGGCCGGACCTGTTGGTCAAGGGCGCTGACTACCAAATTGAAGGGGTGGTCGGAGCGGATCTGGTCAAGGGTTGGGGTGGCGAGGTCCGCCTGGCCACGTTTTTGGATGGTCATTCAACGACCGCAACCTTGGCCAAGGCTTCGGGGGCGGCATGAGCCGCAAGATTGTCTTGGTGACAGGCGGCGCCGGCTTTATTGGCTCCAATATTGTTGCCGAAATGACGGCGGCCGATGTCTATGATGTGGCGGTTTGTGATCGCCTGCGCGCCGCGGACCTTGGCAAATGGAGGAATCTCGCCAAGCATCCCATATACGATCTTGTCTCGCCCGAGGAGCTCTGGACATGGCTGCAAGAGCATGCCGGCCAGGTTGCCTTGGTCATCCATATGGGGGCCATTTCCTCCACGCAGGAGCCGGACGCGGACAAGATCCTGCGAACCAATTTCGCCCTCTCCCGGGACTTGTACAGGTGGTGCGCCGACCATGACAGTCGATTGATCTACGCCTCCTCGGCGGCGACGTACGGCGATGGCGCCCTGGGGTTTGATGACCGATCCGACTTTGCCGGCCTGAAAGCCCTCCGACCGCTCAACGCCTATGGTTGGTCCAAGGCGTTGTTTGATCTTTGGGTCGCCCGGGAAACCGAACGCGAGGTCGCGCCCCGCCAATGCGTTGGATTGAAATTTTTCAACGTCTATGGACCAAATGAAACGCATAAAGGTCGGATGCGATCGATCGTCGCGCAAATCTGGCCCGAGGTTGCCGCGGGCAAGCGCGTCAAGCTGTTCAAATCATATCGTCGAGGCATCGCCGACGGGGGACAATTGCGCGACTTCGTCGATGTCGGCGATGCCGCTCGTATCGTCGCCTGGGTGGGTGAAAATCCCACGGTCAACGGACTCTTCAATGTGGGTTCCGGGAAGGCGCGGTCCTTCGCGGACCTGGCGGCGGCCGTTTTCAGCGCCGCGGGCCGGGCCGCCGAGATCGATTATGTCGAGATGCCCGAGGACATGCGGGACTCCTATCAATATTTAACCGAAGCGCCGATGCACCGACTTCATGCCGCCGGTTATCGCGGCGCCGCCACGGACCTTGAGGCTGGGGTGGCGCGCTATGTCCGGGACTATCTGTCCCAATCCGATTCCTACCGATAGCGCCTGCGAATATCTTGTAGGTGGTCGTCGCCGCCGGCCTCGTCTGGCTCAATCCGGTGTTGTATTGGCACGACCATGGTCCGATGGCGCCACGTCAAACTCTGGTCCGTAGTCACGGGAAGCCTGGTCACGGCCCTTGTCATCGCCGCCCTGGTGATCTGGAGCGACGATATCGTCGAGGCCTTTCTCGACCCAAAGCTGCCCTATGCGGTCTATCGGCAGCCCTCCGCTCCGGATTATGCCAAGCGATCGG
>JAYUBD010000407.1:0-1568 GCA_043740995.1 Caulobacteraceae bacterium
TCTCATCGACCCGATGGACCGTTGTGGAGTCTCGTAGACGCGGCGGGCGACCGAGCATCCACAGATCTGTCCAACTCTGCGACATGAGGGAATGCAATCTAAACGACAAACTTGAGCCGCTATCACCGAGCTCGAGTGAACTGACGCCCTTGAAGTCGGTACCTTACAAACATGGGAGCGTTTCAGGCGGCGCGGGTTCGTCTCGTTGCGCGTGCCGCCCCTTCCGCGCGGGGGCGCCCTAACGACAAGTCAGCCTTGGTGTCTGTTGATGGGTGCGACCGCCAATCCCGCCCGTCTACAGCGAGGGGTTTGGTCCTGAGGCGCGTAGTTGGTTTGAAACAGCGCACCTTTTAGGGAACACGAATGCACGGTCGCCGTCATCTCGCGAACGCAAGGCGCGGCGGCCACTCCGACCGGCTGCTGGCCTATCGACTTGATGGCGCTTCGCGCGTCCCCCTATCGGCCGGATCAAAGGCGAACCCATGGGAGTCCTGAGCGCGGAGGCGCGGGGCATCGTTCGGCAAGAGCTGAAGCCTATTCAAGCATCGAACCGCCAGGTGGCGGCCGATCGCATGGCGGCGCTGATGGATACCTATTCGGCCCAGTTTGGTGAAGGGAAGCGTCTCAATAATAATCAGGTCAACCAGCTGACAGAAGACGTCGCGAGATGTCTCCCCGCCACCATCTCCACGGGTGGACGCCACTTCTATGGTCAGTCCCGCCCTCTACGAATAGCCTGCGGCGATGACAGCTACCGCGACACGAGCCTGGAGCTACGGGGCGCTGACGTGCGCATCACCCGGCGACGGATCCATTTCTGGGACTACACGCTCGGGCTGGAATTTTCGTTTCACTGCCTCGGAAGGATCGTCGAACGCGCGGGTGTCCGCTCGAATCTGGTCGCCTGGATTCTCGAAAACGCCGTTGAGGCGCTGCCCTATTTCGTATTGCTACGCACTCGGATGGCTCGGCCTGGCCCAGTCATGGTGCCGTTTGGCGCCGGGCTCCTTGCCGCTAACTTCTTCGGTTTGGCAGACATAGATCCCTTGAGCGAATATTCGTCTGACCGAAAAAGTTTTGGATTTGTAGATAGCAAAGCGAAGACGTTGTGGGCGAGCCGGGGCGTAAAGAAGGACAATGTTGTCGGTTTTCGTATCTCGACGTTCCTGGATTTTGGACTACTCGGCCCGCACCATGAGGAACTTCTCCACGAATGGAGCAAGGTTTCCGAAAGCTGCAGCGATCTGTGGCCCTACCTGGCGCTCTCCGCCCTCGCGCCGGAGCAGAAGAATACACCGCAGATCCTGGGCGGCGCTGATCGACTGAGGGCAGGGTTCAATTCCGTCGTCTCCTCACCCGCTTGGCGTCGCAGCCTTGCATATCATGATAATGCCCCGACCTAGCGACCCGAGGACTTGCGTCTGCTCCCGCCAGTCTCGTCACATGAACAGGGGTTGAACCGCCGGTCCTCATGCCGTTCAACCGCCGTCCCGCATCGTCCGGGTCAACGCCCGTAAGGGCATTTCCCGATCGGAGAAAACGATGCTCCTCAAATCCACACTGGTGGC
>JAYUBD010000408.1:0-5390 GCA_043740995.1 Caulobacteraceae bacterium
GCCAGATTGTTGCTGGCCTTGTCCGCCTCGCCCCAACTGATGGTGCGACGACCATGCAGAAAGGCCGGCGAATCCGGCGGGATGACCGACGCCACGGCATCCAGAATATCTCCGAAGTTCCAGCCCATGGTTAGAATCGCTCCACCCGCCGCCGCTTGATCGGCGATCATCCGCCATCTTGCCCCGGTCGATGCCCGGGCGGCAATGGGCGGCGGGCGGGTGGATCAATTCAGCGCGGTCCGCTCATCGCTTTGCATGGCCCGGTGCAGCGAACGTCCCTGAAAGCGGCTGATCAGCCAGGACCGGAACAGGGCGATGGCCGGGTCGGCCAGATCCTCGGGGTGAAACTTCAGATAGTAGCCGTAACCTTCTTCAAACACCTCGCCATAGGGGGCGACCAGTCGCCCATCGGCAATCTCTCCGGCGAACATGTCGACATCCGCCAAGGCCACCCCGCCGCCGGACATCGCGTACTGCATGGCGGACAGCGCCGTGTCGAAGGCGAGGCCCTTTTCGCTATCGGCGCCGATACCGCCTTGCCGCAGGAAATTTGCCCAAAGCAGAGAGCGAGGCTGGCCGTCGAGCTTCACGTGCAGCAGGTCGTTGTCGGCGATGAACCGCGCAAGGCTCTTCCCGTAGTTGGCTCGCGCCAAGTCGGGCGAACAGACCGGCGTCACCCGGACCATCCAAAGCAGATCGGTCACCCGATCATCGACATTGGGGCGATCATAGACCACGGCCACATCCAGGTCAGTCGCGGGCAAACCCGTCACATGCGCACTGGAGACATCGATCAGTATATCGGGGAATTCCCTTCGAAAATCGTGCAGCATCGGCAAGGCCATGTGATTGAGCAGCGACGGCGGCATATGGACCCGCAGCGTTCGCCCGCCGCTTTCGCCGTCCTTGATCGTGTTGAGAACCTGCTCAAGTCGATCAAAACACTTGCGCACGATCGGCAACAGCGCGGCGCCGTCTTCCGTCAGGGTGAGTTGCTGAGGTCGCCGGAGCAACAATTTCTTCCCCAGCAACTCTTCAAGGCCGCTCACATGCCGGCTGAGCGCGCTTTGCGAAACGTGCAAGGCCTGGGCCCCCAAGGTGAAGCTGAGGTTTTGCCCCACGGCATCGAAGGCGCGGAGCGCATTGAGGGGAAGCCAAGGGCGATTGATCAAAACAAGGTCCTTATCGGCTTGAAGTGCGCGCGTCCTCAGTGTCCGGAGAACGCGCAACGCTCAAATCAGCAGGAAGCGCTTAGCGCCCCAAATGGAATAGCGATATGAGGAAATGCGATTGCCGTCGCCCTTGGGCGCCATGCCAATATCGGGTTCGGCTTTGGATTGGATGATGGTGGACCTCAACAAGATCGCTCGCCTGCTTGACGCGCGACGGCCCGGTCACAGCCTGCCTCAGGGCCTGTACACCGATCCGGATGCCTTTGAATTCGACATGCGGGCGATTTTTCGCCGATCGTGGATCATGATCGGCTTCGAGGTTGAACTGCCCAGGCCCGGATCCTGGATGGCCGCCATGGTCGGTCAATGGCCGATCCTGATTACCCGCGACCGGGCCGGCGAAATCCATGGCTTCCACAACAGCTGTCGCCATCGCGGCGCTCAGATCTGCCCGCCGGGCAAGGGCGCCTCGCCGCGTCTGGTCTGCCCCTACCATCGCTGGACCTATGAATTATCAGGTGAACTGGTCCACGCCGCGCGCATGCCAGAAACCTTTGACCCCGGGGTCCATGGCTTGAACCCGATCCACGTCGAGAGCGTCGGCGGCGTCCTCCATGTCTGCCTCGCCGATGAGCCGCCGTCGATCGCCCCGTTTCGGCAAGCCCTCGAGCCCTTGCTCGCGCCGCACAATCTGAAGGATTCCAAGGTCGCTTTCGAAAGCACCCTCCATGAAAAAGGCAATTGGAAGCTGGCGATGGAGAATGCCCGGGAATGCTATCACTGCGGCGGCGCCCACCCCGAACTGGCCCGCAGCTTTCCCGTGAACGCCTCAGCTCATTTTGATTTTGGCGAAGACCAGCGTCAGGCGCTGTTCGAGGCGAGGATGGCCGCGGCCGGACTGCCTGTCGGTCCGGTCGAGGGCGACTGGTGGCAGGCCATGCGCTTTGTTCTGAATGACGGCTACAAATCGATGACGGCGGACGGCGGACATGGCGTCAAGAAGCTGATGGTCAATGGAGCGGACGGCGACATCGGTTCCCTGCGCTGGTCGATCGAACCGCACGGTTTCGCGCACGCCACGGCCGATCAGGTTTTCATGTTCACCGCCATGCCGGTCTCGCCAGGCGAGACGGTCATCGTGTCGAAATGGCTGGTGCACAAGGATGCGGTGGAGGGCGAAGACTACCACGTCGAGGAACTTGTCCGCCTGTGGACCGAGACCAATCTGCAGGACCGCGCCCTGGTGGAAAACAACCAGATCGGCATCCGTTCTCCGGGCTATCGCCCTGGCCCCTACTCAGCGGACGCCGAGACGCTCGCCCTGAGATTTGTCGATTGGTATTGCGCCACGGCGCGCGATTATCTGGATGAATGCGGCGTGGATGGCGTGGGCGCGTGACCGGCCCACCTCTGCATCCCGACACCATCGCCGTGGGCCACGGCTATGATCCAGCCGACGCCTGGGGCGCCGCCAAGCCGCCCATCGTGCTTACCAGCACCTTCGTCTATCCCAGCGCCCAGGCCGCCAAGGACTTTCACCGTGCGTTTTTCGACGGTGCGATCCAGGGCGAGCATGGCGGGCCGATCCCCGACGGTTTCATCTATTCCAGGCTCGGCCATCCCAATCTCAGCATGGTCGAGGCGCGCATGGCCGCCCTGGATCGCGCGCCGGCGACCGCGTGTTTCAACAGCGGCATGGCGGCCATCTCGACGCTGGCGCTCGCCTTGGTTCGCCCGGGAGACAGCGTCGTCTACAGCCGCCCGATCTATTCCGGTTCCGACAACCTGCTCAACACCGTGATCCCGAACCTTGGCATGCATGTCGAAGGCGTGATCGACGCGACCAGCGATGCCGACGTCAGCGCGGCGGCCGAAGCGGCCCTGGCGCGCGGACCCTTGGCGTTGTTCATGCTGGAGAGCCCCGCCAACCCCACGGCGGCGGTCGTCGATATCGCCCTGGTCCGCCGCATCGCCGACCAGATCGGGCGCCGACAGGGCAGCCGGCCGCTGATCTCGGTGGACAACACCTTCCTGGGCCCCCTGCTGCAGAATCCCCTGGAGCACGGCGCCGATCTTACCGTGACCTCGCTCACCAAATACTGCGGCGGGCACAGCGATCTTCTGGCCGGCGCGGTGAGCGGCGAGGCGGGCCTGATCGGGCGTCTCAAGGCCCTGCGAATGATCCTCGGCAATCACATGGAGCCTTTCACCGCCTGGCTGATGCTCCGCTCCCTGGAGAGTCTCGCTGTGCGCACCGAACGCGCCTGTAAGAACGCCGCCTTGGTGGCGGACTTCCTGCGCGAACATCCCAAGGTGGACCGGATCACCTATCTTGGCTTTCTCGCGGAGGGCACACCGGCCCGGGCGGTCTATGATCGCCAGTGCGGCGGGGCGGGCTCGACCTTTTCCTTCACGGTCAAGGGCGGCGAGGCGGAAGCGTTTCGGCTGCTCGACCAGCTCAAGATCCTGAAACTGGCGGTTAGCCTGGGTGGTTCGGAAACCCTGATCTGCCATCCCGCCACGACCACCCACTATAATGTGCCCCGCGACCGGCGCCTCGCCAGCGGCATCACCGACGGCACGATGCGCCTGTCGGTGGGGCTGGAACATCCGGATGACCTGATCGCCGAACTCGCGCGCGGTCTGGACGCCATCTGACCGCCATGCCCGTCCGCGGTTTCGATCCCAAGGCCATCGCCGGAAAATTTCCGGAACCCGAACGGCGGGTCGACGTGCTCGTGATCGGCGGCGGACCAGCCGGCATCGCCGCCGCCATTGAGGCCGCCGGCGGGGGCGCGCGGGTGATGCTGATCGATGAAAATCCGGTTGCTCCCGGACTGATGGGTCTCGACATCCCCCTCTACTACGGCGGTCGGTACACCGGCGCCGTGCAGACCAAGGCACGGATGGTCGCGCAGGTGTTCGCCGCGAACCCCGGCCTGGAAGCCGCCCTGGAAGCCGGGGTGGAGGTCGAGCTGGGGGTCTATTGCTGGGGCGCCTTCGTTCCGGGCTATGGTCTGGCGTCCCTACCGGAACCCCTCGCCGGCCTCGCCGATGAAACCCGCGCCTGGATGGTGGGTTTTGAAAAGCTGATCCTGGCCACCGGCGCGCGCGATATCGCCCTATCGTTCGAGGGCTGGGATCGACCGGGCGTCATGGGCGCAAGAGGGTTGCTCAGCCTGCTCGAAACCTATGACGCCTTCGCCGGGCGCCGCGTCGCCATTCTGGGGTCCGGCGACCTGGCCCTGCGCACCGCGCTGTTCGCGGCCTCCAATGGCCTGGAGGTCGTGGCGCTCATTGAGGTCGATCCCGCCGTCCAGGGTCCAACGCATCTGGCGCGGGAGATCCGGGCGCGCGGAACCGAAATCCTCACGGGCCATGTTCCCATCGGCGCCATGGGCGGTTTGGATGGCGTAGAGAGTCTCACGGTGCGTAGTCTCGCCACGGGCGCCGAGCGAACCCTCGCCTGCGACACGATCGTACAGGCTGTCGGCCTGACCCCGGTTATCGAACTTCTGGACGTTCTGGGGGCGGATCTCGCCATGCAGCCTTCGCTTGGCGGCCATGCCCCCGTCAGCCTGGACGGCGTGACCACCAGCCTGACCCAGGTGTTCATCGCCGGTGATCTCGCCGGCGCGCCCGGCGGGTCCATGCGACCACTCGAAGACGCGCAGGCCTCGGGCCGGCTGGCCGCGCGACTGGCGCTGGCCTTGCAAAGGTCCGCCGTCCCGGAGCCGGCCGTCCCGCCACGGCCCACGTTCGACGCCCTGGCCTATCAACAGGCCTGGATGTGCGCCCTCATGGCGAACAACCCCGCGTCCGTCATCATCTGCCAATGCGAAGAGGTCACCCGCGCGGCTTTGTTGGCGGTGCGTCAGCCCGCCTATCTCGGCGACCCGTCGTCCGGCATGGACCAGCGCGATCTCCACCGCCTGCTGCTGGATGGGCCAGCCAACCAGGACCAGATCAAGCGGCTGACCCGCGTCTGCATGGGGCCGTGCCAGGCGCGTCGCTGCCGCGAGCAGGTGGCTTTGGCCCTGGCGTGCGAAGCCGACCAGGACGCCGCGACGATCCCCCTCGCCGGCTATCGCGCACCGGTGCGGCCCCTCCCCCTCAAGGTCCTGGCCGATTGGGACGAGGCCAGGGCAATGACCGCGCACTGGGATGTCTGGTTCGGCATCAAGGGCCAATGGACCCCCTATGCCGACATCGGAACGG
>JAYUBD010000409.1:0-1566 GCA_043740995.1 Caulobacteraceae bacterium
CCGCCGCGCGCCAGGCGCCGCGCCAGCCCTGGCCGTGAATGGCGTTGACCTCTCCGGCGATATTCGGCGGCAGTCGGATCGTCCGACCCTCGAAGTCAAAGGCCCCGTTTTTCACCCGACCGGAAAACGGGACGAGCGGGAAGCACGCCAGTCCCAGAGGGTCTCCCGCCGCCAAAGCCGAGCCGGAGGTTGGCCGCAGGATGTGTTCGCCGCGATGCGCGAACCTGACCACGCCGCCGCCAATGACGGGCGCGAGGGTGAGCGTCAGGTCGCCATCGACCAGGTCAATCAGGGCCGTTTCGGGCGAGGGCATCGGCTCGTCGGGGCTTCAGTGAACCAGATTGTCGGTGCGCCGGATGAAACTGACGGTGTCGTCGTGCAGCGCCTTCAGCGAGGCCTCGTTGGCATAAACCATGTGGCCGGACGGATAGTAATGATACTCGATATTGCCTTGCAGGTTGGCGGGGATCGGCAGGTGGTGCATCTCGTACCAGCCCTCGAAAAACGGCGTCGCCAGATCATAATAGCCGCCGGTCACCATGACCTTCAGCTGTGGATTGAACTTCAGGGCGACGGCCATGTCGGGCATCACATTCAATGCCCCCGGGAAGCCCTCGGATTCTCCGGGCTGCTGGTGCTCGAAACTCCAGAAATGGCCGACCTTGGCGGAGGGCCGGAAGGTCTTGCCGGCCCCATAGCCCAACCGTACCCGCGCATAGTCGTTGAATGCCGACACATAGGCCGAGCTGAGCCCCGCCGACTGCGGATCATAGTCGGCTGACTTGCTCAACGGATCAATATCGGGTCCGGCGAAGCGGGTGTCGAGCCGTCCGGTGGTCAGGCCCTGATCGTCCTGCAGCATCTTTTCGAACATGCCGCCGGACACCCGCAACTCCGCCTTCAGCAGATAGGCGACCGGCAGGCCGATATAGTGGCTGAGGCGTTCGGCGATCGCCTGCCGCCGCGCCGGGTCAAGTTCCGCCCCCGCCTGCAGGGCGGCTGCGTAGTCGCCGATGGCGAAGGCCTCGGCCTCCTTCAGGAACGCCTCAAGATCGGCGGGCCGCCGAGGCCCCAGGCGGTTGTGATACCAGGCGGAGGCGGCATAGGTCGGCAGGCCGGTGATATAGGCCTGATCCGTCCCGGGATGAGCCGACGGCCCATCGACGCTGAGGTCGAAATTGAGGATCTGCGAGAGCAGGATGACCCCGTTGAAATCAACGCTCTGTTCGGTCTCCAGGGCATTGACCACCACCGCCGAGCGCGGCGTGCCATAGCTTTCCCCGAACAGGTATTTGGGCGAGTTCCAGCGTCCGTATTTCGAGAGAAAGCCGATGATGAACTGTTCGAAGGCGTGCGCATCCGGATCGACGCCCCAGAACGCCTTTTCCTTGTCCTTGCCGGCGATGCGGCTGAACCCTGCCCCGGGGGCGTCGATGAACACCAGATCGCTGGCGTCCAGTAGGCTGTAACTATTGTCGACCACCGCATAGGGCGCGGCCGGCGTGTGGCCGCCATCCTTGGTCACGACGCGGCGGGGGCCAAAAGCGCCCATGTGCAGCCAAACCG
>JAYUBD010000410.1:0-1565 GCA_043740995.1 Caulobacteraceae bacterium
CACCCTGGATTTGACGGGGCTTCGCGCCATATATGGTCCTGTGCCCGCGCCATTGCGGACGGGCCAGAGGAGTCATCATGCGCCATATTCTCATCACGCTGCTCGCGACCGGCGCTCTGGCCTGGGCCGGCGCCGCCGCGACCGAACAGGTGCACTATACCGCCAGACTCGACGGCGCATCGGAAACGCCCGCCAAGCTGACCAACGGCGCCGGATCCGCCGACCTCACCTTGGACACCGAACGTAAGGTCCTGAACTGGAAAGTGACCTATTCTGGACTGAGCGGTCCGGCGACCATGGCGCATTTCCACGGTCCGGCCATGCCCGGCGTCGCCGCCGGGGTCGCCGTGCCGCTCTCGCCGCCGCTGGTTAGCCCCTTCAGCGGAACAGCGCCACTGACTGATGGCCAGATCGGCGACCTGAGCGCCGGTCTCTGGTACCTCAATATTCACACCGCCAAAAATCCCGGCGGCGAAATTCGCGGCCAGTTGGTCAAGGCCAAATAGGGCCGCCGGGGGCCACCGCCCCGGTCGGACCTTGCGCCAGGCTGACCAGATGCACCAGCATGGCCACCAGGGCGGTGAACGCGACCAACATCAGCATGCGCCAGGGGATCAGGCGCGGCGCGGTATGCGGTCGCGCGGCGCGGGCCCCGCGCCAGGCGAAGAGCAGCGCGAGCGCCAGGAACAGGCCCGCGAGGCCGGCTGTCACCGGGAAAGTCATGGGCGCTCCGTGCCACGTCGCCGACCGCGGGGGAAGCCGTCCGGGGCCGAACGGAGTCCTTACATTTACACCGCGTGAATCAATGCGATAGGCTGAGCGTTGATCATGAGAGGCACATCGGATGACCCGGTCGATCCCCACGGGCGTAGCGCGCGTGTCCGAACACGACGACACCGTCCGCGATGCGGCAGGTCAGCCGATTGATCGCTTTCACAACCAGGAACCGGCCGTGCCCGAAGACATGGCCGGCGCCCTCGCCCGCCTACGCGGTTCGCTGGAAGGCCTCGAAGCCCGGCTGGACCAGATCAATAGCGGCCTGGGCGGCCAGATCGACGGCGCGGGGCTGATGACCCGACGTCTGGCCCACGACGTTGCGGAAATGGGCGGCGTTCTGTCCCGCCGCCTCCGGACCCTGGAGACGCAACCGACTCTGTCGCCGCCCACCGTGACGCCGCGACAGTCGAAGCCGCCGGCCGAGCCGCCCCGCGCCGCCTGGGTTTGGAGCCTGGGCCTGGCGGTGCTGCTCGGCCTGGCGATCGCGGGGATTCGTAGGCTCGATCATCTTCCGCAGCCGCCCATGCCCGTCATCCGGGCGCCCGTCGTCCAGGCTCCGGCTTCGCCGACGCCCATGGCTCCAGCGTCTGTCGCGCAAGTGCCGCCAAGTCAGGCGAACCCACCGGAGGTTGCCCTTCGGAAGGATCATCCCCGGCGGCCATTCAAAAGTCGGCCCGCCCGCCCCCGTTCCGAGCCGCCGTCCACCAGCGAGGCATTCCATTCCTACGGACCGTCCGTCAGCCCGCCGGAGTGAGTCCCTTCCGGCCCGGCGGGTTTTCAATCGCGCC
>JAYUBD010000411.1:0-1561 GCA_043740995.1 Caulobacteraceae bacterium
GCCGCGCCATCGACGCGCGCCGCCCTTGAAGCCGAAGCCATGGCGCGGGTGCGCTGGGGGCCTTGGCGGCGGGCGACGGAGGCTCTGGCCGCGGGGTCGGTCGCCGACCAGAATCTCGCCGACACCATGCGGGCGGCCGGGCCCGATGGAGACTTCGCCGCCATCTGGCGGGTGTTCGCGACCCAGGCCGGGACCTTAAGGAAAAAACTCGGAACCCAATCCATCCCCCTCGCCATGCGCACCTGGTTGTTGGAGGAACAGGCCCGGCATCTGGAGAGTTGGACTCGCCTGGTCGCCGGCAAGGTTGCCGAGGAAACCGTCCACGCTTTGACCCTGGGCATCGCCTATGCCGGCGCCTATCAGGCCGCCAAGGACGCGCGGGGCGCGCTGGATTTCGGCGACCTGGTCGCCCGCACCCACGACCTGTTGACCCGGCGCGCCGACGCCGCCTGGGTGCTGTTCAAGTTGGACGGCGGGCTGGACCATGTGCTGCTGGACGAGGCGCAGGACACGGCGCCCGAGCAGTGGGACATTCTGCGCGCCCTGACCGGCGAATTCTTCAGCGGGGCCGGCGCGGGGTCGGACGGCCGAACCCTGTTCGCGGTCGGTGACGAGAAACAGTCGATCTTTTCCTTCCAGGGCGCCCAGCCGGAGCGCCTGGCGGTGGAGACCCAGGCGTTCGGCGGCATGGTCGCCGCCGCCGCCGGGCGTTTCGAGCAGGTGCAGTTGTTGAAGAGCTGGCGCTCGACCCCGGAAATCCTGGCCTTTGTCGATGCTGTGTTTCGCGCGCCCGAAGCCCTGGCGGGCCTGCGCCCCGGTGTTGGCGGCAATGTCGAAGCCTTTCCGATCATCCATGAGGCCAGTCGCGATCCGGCGGGTTGCGTCGAACTTTGGCCGATCGTGGCCGGGGAGGCGGGCGAGGCGCCCGACGTCTGGGCGCCGGTCGACAGCGAGCCTCCGCAGAGCGCCAACAAGATCCTGGCCCGCCAGGTCGCCCGATCGATTGTCGCCATGGTCAAGCGGGGCGACGGTGTGCTTGATCGCGAAAATCGGCAAATGCGTCCCTGCCGGTTCGGTGATGTGCTGATCCTGGTCAGACGCCGCAACCCGTTGTTCCACGAAATCATCCGGGCCCTGAAACGCGAAGGCGCGCCGGTGTCCGGCGCCGATCGGCTGAAGCTGTCCGAGCATGGCGTGTTCCAGGACCTGATGGCGCTGGCGAAGTTCGCCTGTTTCCCGGCTGACGATCTCACCCTCGCCGGGCTGTTGCGCAGTCCGTTCTGCGACCTTGACGAAGAAGCGCTGTTCGACCTTGCCCATGGTCGTCAGGGATCGCTGTGGTCGGTCCTGGTCCGTCGCGCGGACGAGCACCCGGCCTGGCGCGCCGCCGTCGACCTGCTGACCTGGGCGCGCGCCGAAGCCCGGCGGGTCGCGCCGTTCGACTTTTTCAGCCGCGTGCTGGGCCGGCTCGATGCGGATGGCCGCTCCATGCGCCAGCGAATCCTGACGCGGCTGGGAGCCGAGGGCGAAGAAGCACTCGACGCTTTTGTCGCCCAGGCGC
>JAYUBD010000412.1:0-5365 GCA_043740995.1 Caulobacteraceae bacterium
CTGTCGCTCGCCCTGTGGGCGGGCGTGATCATCACCGGGCGGATGATCGCCTATAACTGGTTCGACTGCGACCGCCCGCAACTCCCGTTCATCCATGCCGTTACCGGCTGCCCGGCGCAGGTGGTCGAGCCATGAGCCTGTATCCCCTGTTCGAGACCCTGGAAGCAACCGGGGTCGGCGTCGCGATCAAAGAGTCCGTCTGGCTGTTCCCCGCCATCGAGGCGGTGCACCTGCTGGCCCTGGCCCTGCTCGGCGGCGCTGTCCTGATCCTCGACCTGCGGCTGTTGGGGGTGGGTCTCACCGCCCAGTCGCCCTCGGCGGTCGAGCGTGACACCCGTCCCTGGCTGATCGGCGCGGCGTCGGTGCTGATCATCACCGGCGTGCTGCTCGGCCTGTCGGAGGCGGTCAAGCTCTATGACAAGCAGGCGTTTTGGGTGAAAATGATCGCCCTGGCGGCGGCGCTGGTGTTCACCTTCGCGGTGCGGGGGCCGGTGGCGCGGCGGGATCCCGGCCTGATCGGCAAGCCGCTGGCCGTGGCGTCGCTCGGGCTGTGGCTGACGGTGGCGATCGCCGGACGGTGGATCGGATTTTCTTGAGGGCGTTTCCGGCGCTGATTTCTGGAACGATGTGGCGGACCTTGACCCGCTCGAAGATTCCGGGGCGCCGCCAACCGGCGATCAGGCCAGGCCGTTGAACGGTTCGCGCCAGGCGTCGATCTCCAGCAATTGGTCGTGCCACCGTTTGATATTGGGAAACTCTGACAACGGAAGACCCGCGCCGTCGGCGAAGGGCAGCGGCGTGGCCACCCTGAAGTCGGCATAGGAGACGCGGTCGCCGAGCAGCCAGGTCCGGTCCGCGAGATAGTGGTCAAGGGTGGCCGCGTGCACCCGGAAATCCCGCAGCGCCTCGTCAAGCACGGTCGGATCGGGCGTCTGGTCGGAAAATGTCGGGAAGACAATCTTGTAGAAGTAAAGCGGATCGGCCGCCCGGGTCAGATGATAGGCGCTCCAGCTGATCCACATGACCATCTCGGCCATCTCTCCGCCCGTCCGCCAGAAGTCCGTGCCGGAGATTTCCGAAAGCCGGCAGGCGATGGCGTCGGTCTCCCATAGTCGGTGCTCGTCTTCCACCAGGACCGGCACCAGGGCGTTGGGATTGATCGCGCGGAACGCTTCGGTATTGGCGGGATGACGGGGACTGGCGCGGACATAGTCGACGGGCGAACCCAGATACCGCGCCACGGCCACCGCGACGCGCGGATTGAGGTTGTGGGAATAGTAGAGCTTCACGTTGCATTCTCCTGTTAAGCCTGCCCGGTGTTACGTATAACAGGCAATCGTAAGCGGGGCTTGGGACGCCGATCCTCCATGGTGGATCGGAGCCTACTGATGACCATGGCCATCTTTGGCTCAAAACACGGAATGGCCCGACCAACATCTCGGCGTGAGCGGCGCGGGCGCGCGACACCAAGAGTCTGGCGGCCCACCGAAATGTCACGCATAGTCGTCAGACCATGACCGCGGCCAAGATCGATATCCACCCTCTGAGTTTATCGCGTCTGGATGACTTCCTCGCCTTCTTCGACAACGCGGCGTTCAGCGACAATCCCGAATGGGGTTTCTGCTATTGCCAGTGCTTCCTGGAGGATCATGGCAAGATCGACTGGCCGGCCCGCACTGGCGGAGAGAACCGTTCGTTGGCGTGCGAGCGGATCGCCTCGGGAGTCATGCGGGGCCTCCTGGCCTATGCCGAGGGCAAGGTTGTCGGCTGGTGCAACGCGGCCCCTCGGCCCCTGATCCATGCCCTCGACGATGAACCGATACGGGACGCGGAGCAGACCGGAACCATCGTCTGCTTCCTCGTCGATCCCGCGCTTCGCGGGCGGGGCATTGCCCGTGCCCTGTTGGACGGCGCCTGCGACGCCTTCCGCGCTCAGGGCCTGAGCCGCATCGAAGCCAATCCCCGCCCGGAGGAGACCCGCGATGGACCCAATCACTTCGGTCCGATGCGGATGTATCTCGATGCGGGGTTTTCCGTCAGCCGCCAGGACCAGGATGGAAGTGTGTGGGTAGAGAGGAGTCTCTGACATCGACGGGGTGGCAGGGAGACAATGCGGGAATAGACCAGACCTCGGTGTGCTCAGTGCCCGCTTGGTGATGTCTATGCTTGGCGGCTGCGAAGGGGAATGACACGCTTTAGGCGTCGAACACACGCCGCCTGCTGACGAATGTCCCTAATGTGGCCGCTCCGTGGGGTCGGCCCCATCCCGCGGCGCTCCGGTGCCGCTCGATCCCATGAACAGCTTCTGCCCGCTGGCCAGGGTCACGTCGCGGCCATTGGCCTTGCAGGCGGGGGTGCAGAGCTTGTCCTTGCTTTGATAGCCGTGGACGATGATCTCGGCGCCGGGTTTGAGGGTGTCGCGCGTGACGCCGACCCGCAGCAGGGTGTTGGGGGTGCCGCCTTCGACCATCCATTCGCGCGCCGGCCCCGCGCCGGCGGCGGCGCTCATGTGGATCCAGGTGTGAGGATTGATCCACTCGATCTTGGTCACCTTGCCTTTTAGCAACACCGGCGCCTTGGCGTCGAACTCGGCGGCGAAGGCGTGGTGAGCGAGGGCGGGGGGCGCCGCGAGCGCGAGGACGGCGAGGCTGATCAGCCCCGGGCGAACGATCATTGAGAGCCTCCGGCGGGTTGGGATGGGGTCTTTTCCTCGGCGCGGGCGCCGGAGAGGATCCCGGGCAGCGAATAGTTGCCCTCGTGGCAGGCATATTCGTACATCGGCCCCTTGGTCGCGTGCATCGGGATCTCACCGCGCCAGGTCTGGGTATAGGCGTGCGGCTCCTCGATCTTGAACTCATAGAGGATGTCGTGGTCGGCGACGCGGGTGAAGCGTTCGGTTACCCGGGACCTGGGGGCCAGATAGATGCGGTGGCGCACATCGGCGGTGAAGCGCTGGCCGGGGTTGAGATTGGTGGTCTCCACCACCAGAGTGTCGCCCTCCCAGTGACCAATGGAATCGCCCATCCAGGGGGTGATGTCGGCGCCCGGATGCTCGCCGTTCAGGCGGATGATGCGGGCGTCGTGGTTCATCTCGACCACGATCACCACGTAGCCGGGCGACTGCACGATCTGGTAATTGTTGTTGTAGAGCACGTTCAGCATCGGCGGGCCGCTGGTCGAGCCATAGCCGACGATGCAGCGTTCACCCAGCGAGCGGACTTCCGGGCCGCTGAAATCCCGCGACTGTCCGGTTCCGGCGGCGATGGCGTCGCGACCGCCCTCTGGGGAATAGGGGATCCTGCCGGTCGGCGGATCGACGATCCACGAGGTGCGGATTTCGCCACGCACCACGCCGAACCGGGTTCCGGGGTCGAGCCAGAAGGTGTTGTAGCCGCCGACGCCATCTTCCCGGGCGGCCTTGCTGGAGGGGGCGGCGGTCTTGTCATTGCCGGCTAGCCACTGATTGTAGGCTGCCTCCGCCTTGACCGCTTCGTCCGGGGTCAGCACCAGCTTGCTCGCCCACGGCGCGCGCTCAAGCGTGGTGATCGAGGCGTTGGTCCACAGGCCCTGCAGATCGGGGTCGCCAAAGGGCGTGTGCGGCGCGTGATAGGCGGCGGCGGCCCCGCCCGCCAGGGTCAGCATGGCAAGGGCGAATCCCCAGGGTCTGAAGGCGTGTCCGATGGCGCTCATTTCAGAGGCTCCTTGCGCAGGCTTCCATACATCAATTCTTCGACGAACTCGACGCACTTGAACTGTTGCAAGCGGGCGTCCTCGCCGACCCGGCGATACAGGGTCATGTGCATCGTCCAGGGCCGGGTGAATACTTCGGGGTCGGTGATCCGGGCCTCGTAGCGCAGGGTATTTGGACCGGTCGGCGCGTACCGCTCGACAACCTTCAGCGATGCGGAATGGAAATCACCGGCCCGGTCAAACCAGGTGCTGTCATTCTGGCCGGTGACCTCAACCACCAGGGTATCGCCCTCCCAATGCCCCACGGACTGGCCCATCCAGGCATCGACCGGCGCGGGACCCGGATCCTTGAACATCACATTGCGCACGGCGCCGGCATATTCATAGGCGATCAGCAGCGCGCTTTGGCTTTGGAAGATTTGCAGGGGGTAGGGCATGTAGGTGGCGCGCGGCACGCCCGGCAGGAAGCACTTGATCTCGGGGTCACGGTCCAGCCAGTGGGCCTCATTGTCCTGTTTCTGGGCGAGCGCCTCGGGCTTGTAAGGAATGGCGCCGCCGTCCACCACGCCCAGCCCCGCCGGAACGGAGCCGACCGCGCCCATGGCCAGAACCGGCTTGTCCGGCACCGGGCCGTTGGGCCCGGGCCGCAGGGCCATGGCCGCGCGGGCCATGTGCGGTTGCAGGTCAAAATTGGCGGTATTCAGAACCTGCCAAACGCCATTCAGATCGGGATGGCCATCGACGCGCGCCGCCGCCGCATGACCCGCCGTCGTCAACCCGGTCCAGGCCAGAGCGGTGAACGCCAATCCGGTCAAGGCCCGCCTGTAGGGGGTGGTCCTGCTCATGCTCAATCCTCCCGGTCGCCCAACTTCTGTCGCGCCAGCCTCTGGGAGCATGGCCGCAAGCGGTCAGCCTAAGACAAAGCCGGGCGAGACGCCACAATCCCCGAGGCCGTGGTCAGCCTCCGTCGGGTGCGATTCAAGCCCGCGCTCCGCGCGGTTGTTTGCCTGGTCACCAGGCATCGATCCACTTCAACTTTTTTTCCGTCCGCGGCGGAGTTGGCGGCAGGCAGCGCAGCGCTCCGGTGATCCAGCGCCGGGTGTCGGCGGGGTCGATGACGTCGTCGATGCCGGGGCCTGAGCCCCTGCTCAGCGCCTTGCCGGCCTCGTAGGCGCGGGCGACCATCTCGTCGAACCTGGCCTTTCGCGCGGCGGGATCCTCGATCGCCGCCAATTCGTTGCGGTAGCCGAGCTTGACCGACCCCTCCAGACCCATGCCGCCGAATTCGGCGGTGGGCCAGGCCACGGCGAGCATCGACGCCTGGTAACTGCCGCCGGTCATCGCAATGGCGCCAAGGCCATAGCTCTTGCGCAGGATCACACTGAGGATCGGCACGGTCAGGTTGGCGCCGATCAGGAAGAGGCGCGAGCAGTGGCGCACCAGGGCGGTCTTTTCGATCTCCGGGCCGACCATCATGCCCGGCGTATCGGACAGCGACAGCACCGGCACGTCGAACGCCTCGCAGATCTGCAGGAAGCGCGCCGCCTTGTCGGCCCCGTCACTGTCGATTGCCCCACCCAGGAATTTGGGATTGTTGGCGATCACGCCCATCGGCCGGCCCTCAACCCGGATCAGGGCGGTGACCATGGTCTGGCCAAACCGGCGGCGCAGCTCC
>JAYUBD010000413.1:0-1557 GCA_043740995.1 Caulobacteraceae bacterium
CGCGCAAGGCGGCCTGACCGTTAAGCTCTGGAGCGCTGAACGCGCTTCGATAAGCCTAAGGCGGATAGCATGAACGCCCCCTTTGACGGCGCAAACAGCGCGCTGGGTCCCATCGCCCGCTCCGGCGGCCGCACGCCCGGGCGCGGCGACGGTCGGCTCAGCATCTCCTTCGAATTCTCCCCGCCCAAAACTCCGGAGGCCGAGGAAAGCCTGTGGCAGGCCATTCGCCGCCTTGAGCCGCTGGCCCCGCAATTCGTTTCCGTCACCTATGGCGCCGGCGGATCGACCCGCGACCGCACCCATCGCACGGTGCTGCGCATGCTCAAGGAAACCACCCTCGCGCCCGCCGCCCACCTGACCTGCGTCGATGCCTCGCGGGCCGAGGTGGACGCCGTGATCCAGGATTATTGGGACGCCGGCATCCGCCACATCGTCGCCCTGCGCGGCGACCCGCCCGGCCAGATCGGCGGCGCCTATCAGCCCCGCGCCGACGGCTACGCCAACGCCACCGAGCTTACCGCCGCCATCACCGCCATCGCGCCGTTCGAGGTTTCTGTCGGGCTCTATCCGCAAATCCATCCCGAGAGCCCGTCGATCGCCCACGAAATCGATGTGCTGAAAGCCAAGGTCGACGCCGGCGCGACCCGGGCGATCAGCCAGTTCTTCTTCGACATCGACGGCTATCTTCGGTTTATCGACGCGGTGCGCAAGGCGGGGATCACCCTGCCGATCCGGGCCGGCATCATGCCGGTCAGCAATTTTAACGGCCTGGTGAAGATGGCCGGCCAGTGCAAAATCCCCATACCCGCATGGCTGGGAAATCTGTTCGAGGGTCTGGACAAGGACCCGGAGACCCGCCGCCTGATCTCCTGCGCCGTCGCCGCCGAAATGTGCGCTCAGCTGCGGGAGGCCGGCATTGATGACTTTCAATTCTACACGCTGAACCGCGCGGATCTGGTTTATGCCATCTGCCGGGTGATGGGTGTTCGCGAGGAGACCGCATGACCAGCCCAACAACTGCCCGCGCCCAACGGATTGCAGCCCTGCGCGACGCCGCCCGCCGACGGATCCTGGTGCTCGACGGCTCCTGGGGCGTGATGATTCAACGCAAAGGCCTGAGCGAAGCCGATTTTCGTGGGGAACGATTCGCCGACCACGCCATGCCGTTGAAGGGTGACAACGACATCCTGTGCCTGACCCGACCGGACATCGTCACCGAGCTTCACGATGCGTATTTTGACGCCGGCGCGGATTTCGCCGAAACCAACACCTTCAACGCCACCTCGCTCAGCCAATCCGACTATGGGCTGGAAAGCGCGGTGACCGACCTTAACCTCGCCGCCGCCGCCCTGGCGCGCGACTCGGCCGACCGCTGGACCGCCAAGACCCCGGACAAGCCGCGTTTCGTCGCGGGCGCCATCGGCCCGCTCAGCCGCACACTGTCAATGTCCTCGGATGTCAATGATCCGGGCGCCCGGCAGGTCACCTTCGAGGCCGTCCACGCCGCGTATCTGGAACAGGCGCGCGCGCTGCACCAGGGCGGAGTGGACCTGTTTC
>JAYUBD010000414.1:0-1557 GCA_043740995.1 Caulobacteraceae bacterium
AATCCGCCGACGCGCTTCAGGCGGACGGTCGCAACCCCGCCTATGTGTTCGGCAAGAATGACCGGGACGATATCCAGGTGTCCGAAGCCTCTGGCGAGCCGGTCGGCATTCCGATCGCGGGCAACCTGGACCCGGACGCCTTCAAGGCCAAGATCGCCGAGGCGGCCGCGCGGATCGCCCGCTATCATGAGGTGCTGGCCCTGGCGCAGGGGGCGTCCGGCACACCGCCCAAGCTGTGGATCGGCGGCCCCGCGGACAACGGCCCGCCCACCACCGGCGGCGGTGGGCGCTTCGAGGGGACGCCCTTTGTGAAGTTCCCTCTGGACAAAACCCTTAAGCTGAACATTGCCCTGATCAATACCGCGGCGACGCCGCGCTATGTCTATCTCGTCGATTTCGAAATCGATCGCTCGATCTACCTGATCTATCCGGGGCCTGGCGAGCAGACGCCGCTGGCGCCGGGCGCGGGGGTCTATGTGCCGCAAAACCGCGCACCCAACCCGCAGACTCCAGGCCGCTCGCAGCTGATGCTGCTGACCACGGCCCAGCCAATCGACGCCGCCGCCTTCGAGCAGAGCGGGGTGGGGCGCGGCATCGGCGCGCAAAGTCCGCTGGAGAAGCTGTTGCGGACGGCCGCCAGTGGCTCGCGCGGCCTGGGCGATCCGCCGGTGGCCCCGGACTGGGGGGCGGCCATGGCGATCGTGGATGTGACCGCCGCGCCCGTCGGGCGTCCTTGAGATGAGACCAGCCCTGTTGAACCGCCTCGCCCTGATTCTCTGCGCGCCGCTGGTCATCGCCGCCGCGCCGCCGAACGCCAGCCCGGAGGCCCGCCCGGATGACAGCGCCGCGCCCGACCTGCAGGCGGCTCAAGCGCCGGCGGAGACCGAAGCGCCGCCGCCGCCGGCCGCCCCGGCGGGCGGCAAAGGGACCTCGGCGGGCCGGATCGTCGGTGGCTATGACGCCCCGTATGGCAAGCGACCCTGGCAGGCGGAGATCAAGACCGCGCCCGACTATGTCGCCACCGGCAAGCCGAAATACACCCGCGCCGAGCTGCGCCGGGCGCCCGAGGCGATCTGGACCCACCTGTGCGGCGCCGCGCTGATCGCGGACGACTGGATCTTGACCGCCGCCCACTGCGTCACCCCGGGCGAACAGGCCAAGGGCCTGTTGGTGCAATTGGGCACGCAGGACCTGCGGACGCCCGGCTGGTTCTTCACCATGGACCGCATCATCGCCAACCCGCTGTGGGAACGCGCGGGCGGGCCCGAGGATATCGCGCTGGCGCACCTGGCTCCGGCCGCGGGGCACAAGGTCCCCGCCCGCCCGCCCGCTTACCGTCCGATACCGGTGGCCGGGTTCGCCGCGAATTTCGACCCCTCCGCGCCGGGACAGGAGGTGCTGGTCACCGGCTGGGGCCGCACCACGCCGGCCGATCCCAACGCCGCCAGGGCCAAGCGGGGCAAGGCGGTGGTCGAGCGTCCGGTGACGCCCCCCGTCCTGCAGGAGGTGAAGCTCACCGTGGTCGATCGACCGAATTGCGCCCGTCGCCTGCGCGCG
>JAYUBD010000415.1:0-5346 GCA_043740995.1 Caulobacteraceae bacterium
CAAAGGCGCAGCCGACCGTATAGTTATCGGCGGCGGTCACCTGATGTTTCCAGCGGACCTGACCGGTTCGCATGTCGATGGCGATCAGTGCGTCCGCGCCCCGGGTTGGCGCCTCGGTATAGCTGTCGCCCGTGGCGGCATAGATCAGGCCACGCTTCAGATCGATCGTGGGCGCCGACCATATCGCGCCGCCGGCGGGACCCTGCATCTGAGCGCCCGCGGCGTTCTTGCGGATCGGCATTAGCGGCTCATCGACGGCATAGGTTTGCCACAGCCGCTTGCCGTCGGTGATGTCCAGAGCCGTCAGTGACCCGCGGAAGGTGCAGCAGGGATAGGTGGGTTTAGCGGCGGCGACCTCTTCGATCGAGCTCATTGGCACGAAGATATGATCGCCCACGACCACGGGGGTACCGGTCATCCAGCTGGTCGGGTGCGCCTCCAGCGGAAGGCTGGCCCAAAGGATCTGGCCGGTCTGTGCGTCAAAAGCCTTCAGGATTCGGCCATCCACGCCCACAAAGGTGGCCCAGCCGCTGGGTGAGCGTTTTGATCTGACGATCATCGGCGTGGTCCGTGACCGGACGCCGTCGGCGGTCCAGTGGACGCAGCCGGTCCTGGCATCAAGGGCGTAGAGCTTGCCGCCGCGATCGGAGGTGAACAACCAATCCCCAACGACCGTCGGTTGTCCACCGCCTTGCAAGGCGAACGACCATCTCACCTTCAGACGCGGCAGGTCGGCGACGCTCAGGCCAGGATGCGGTTGAAATCGGCTGGAGCGTTCATCCACGCCAAGGCTTGCCCAGTCCGACGCGCCCGGTCGAATGGGTGGATGCGAGGTGCACATCCGTTCCGCCTGGGTCTCGACGGTCGCGCGACCGGTGGCGAGGTAGCCCGCGACGGCGCGGATGTCCTCGGGGCTCAAGCCGGCGGCCATGGACATCATCACCCCCGTGGTCAGGGCGCGCTCGATATCTCCCGGCGAGCGCGCGGCAAGGGCTTCGCGGCCAGGGGCCCGTCCCACGGCTGGTTCGTGGCACGACTGACAGCGCTGGCGATAGATGAGCTCTCCATGCTCTGGCGCGGGGTCCGCGCGTGCGCTGGAAAGGCCTGCGGGCAAGGCTGCCAGGGCGATCATCGCCGCCAGGATTTTCATCCGCATCAACGCCTCCGCAACGCCAGGAGGGCGAACCTATGCCAGTCTCCGCGCCGCTACAATCCGCGCGCAAGACGCCCCGGAAAGGGCCGGGACTACGGCGACACCTCGTTTTCGGATTTCGCCTGCGAGACGAGCCACGCCTCGGCCAGGTTGAGGAAGCCCGCCACCGGGATCGTCTCGGCGCGAGCGTTTGGATCAATGCCGGCCTGGGCGCATAGGCTCTCGCCGCCCAAACCGCGCAGGGCCGAGCGAAGCATCTTGCGCCTCTGGCCGAACGCGGCTTGAGCGATTCGTTGCAGGGCCTCGATCCGCCGATCATCGAGCCTGACGGGCAGGGGTATTAACTGAACCACGGCGGAGGCCACCTTGGGCGGCGGCGTGAAGGCGCGGGCGGGCAGGTCCATGACAATGCGGGTCTCGCAAAGAGCCTGGCAGAGGACGGCAAGCCGACCGTATTCGCCCCCGCCCGGCGGCGCGGTGATGCGTAGGGCGACCTCCTTCTGGAACATCAGCGTCATGGCGGTCGGGCGGAATCGACCGGTCAGCCATTTGACCAAAAGAGGCGTTCCCACATTGTAGGGAAGATTGGCGACGATGCTGGCGGAACGCGCGCTTGTCGCGGCAACCAGGATTGCCGCCTCGTCGATCGCCAGAGCGTCGCCTTCGATCACCGTTAAGCGCCCTGCCGCCGCCGCGACCAGGGTGTCCAGCAGCGGCATGAACCGGCTGTCCTTTTCGATGGCGATCACCTGAGCGCCAGCTTCGAGCAAGGCCCGGGTCAGGCCGCCGGGGCCTGGGCCGATCTCGAATACCGTTGCCCCTTCCAGCGATCCGGCGAGTCGCGCGATCTTGCGGCAGACATTGAGGTCCAGAAGAAAATGCTGGCCGAAGCGCTTGTCGGCGGTCAGGCCCGCGGCGATCAGGCTCTCGCGCAGGGGCGGCAGGTCTTCGGGGGTCATTGTGACGCTGGGGTGGTCCAGGTTCGCGCCCGCTGGCGGGCTATCGAGCCGGCCAGGCGCAAGGCGGCGACCAGGCTGTCAGCCCGCGCGATGCCTTGTCCGGCTATGTCGAAACCCACCCCGTGGTCAGGCGATGTGCGCACGATCGGCAAGCCAAGGGTGATATTCACGCCGCCCCAAAAGTCGAGCATCTTCACCGGAATCAGCGCCTGATCATGGTACATGCAAAGGGCAGCGTCATATCGTGTCCGGGCCTCGGCGTGGAACAGACTGTCGGAGGGGTGAGGACCGGTCGCCTCTATGCCGAGCGCGCGCAACGCCGACACCGCCGGGGCGATAATCGCGGCCTCCTCGCTGCCGAGGGCGCCTGACTCACCGGCGTGCGGATTAAGCCCGGTGACCGCCAGTCGGGGCTTGGCGATTCCGAAGTCGCGGTGGAGCGCATCGGCGGTTACCCGCCCGGCATTGATGATCCGCTCCACGCTGATCAGGCCCGGCACGCGAGCCAAGGGTTCGTGGATGGTCACCAGGCTTACCCGCAAGTCGCCGGCGGCAAGCATCATGATCGGCCCCCGCCCGACCGCGTCGGATGAGGGCGGCGCCAGTTCGCCCAGAAATTCGGTATGTCCTGGAAATTTGAAGCCTGCCTGATAGAGCGGAGCCTTGGCGATGGGCGCAGTGACCACAGCCGAAGCCTCGCCGGTCAAGGCCAGTTGGGTCGCAAGTTCGATCCAGTCTATGACCCGCGCCGCCGCGGCTCTCGACGGATGACCGGGGATAGGCCGCGACCGCAGCGGTCGATCCAGGACCGGAAGCGCGGTCAGAAACATGGCCGTCGCATCCGCCGGCGTGCCGACGCGTGCGATTGACAGATCGCCGCCGCCCGCCGCGATCAGGGTTTCGGCATCGCCGACAACCACGAAGGGGGGACCCTGTTCGCGCAGGGCGCGCCAAGCCTTGACGATGATTTCCGGACCGATACCGGCCGGTTCACCCAGACTGAGCGCGATCGGGGCTTCGCTCACCGCGTTTCGATGGTCGCCGAATTCCGAAGATCGCGGATCTGTCGCTTGGCGATCATGGCCAACTCCTGACCATACAATCGACTTTCGATCTGTTCGTGGGTCAGGGCTTCGCCGCCGCCGCTGTGGCGACCGCACATGGCGATCAAATGCAGGCCCGCATCCGTGCGGATTGGCGCGGAGACCTGGCCGACTTGCAGGCCTTCGGCCGCCTCGCGGAAGGCGGGCGCGAGATCCTTGGTCTCGGCTTCGCCAAGGTCGCCGGCCACGGCGCCGGTGACCTTGGCCGCCTGAGCCGTGATATTGTCGCAGCCATTGAGTTTGGCGCGAAGCGCCTCAAGGCGGGCCTGTGCGGCGGCGACCTCTTCGGCGGAAGCCGTCTTCGGGAGCGAGATCGCCACCTGTTTGAGATTGACCAGCATGGTCGTTCCCCCCGCCCGACGATCACGCAGGAGCAGGATGTAGACGCCGTCCTTCACGGGAATAGGCGGTGATAGCTGGCCGGGGCGCAACGATTCAAGCGCGCGGTCAACCTCCGGCGCCATTTCGCCCGTCGAAATCCAACCGACTTCCCCACCATTGCCGGCCGACGGCGAATTGGAAAATTGGCGCGCGACGGCAGCGAAGGGCGCGCCCTTCTGCAGGTCGGTAATCAGCTGGGCGGCGCCTTGTTGGGCCTGCGGCATGCCGCCCGCCCGGCCCGCATCGATGAACACCTCCGCGATCTGGTACTGGGGTTTGCCGGCCTCGGACTCCAGGCGCTTTTGGAACGCCTTGATCTGGTCCGCGCCGATCACCAACCTTTGACCGTAACGGCCTCGGATCCAACCCCGCCAACTGATCTCGGCGCGCAGTTGGTTGCGGAAGGTTTCCGCGCCGACGCCCTGGGCGGCGAGGTTGCCAAGAAGCTGGGTTGTGCTGGTATTGTTGGTGCGGGCAATGTCGGCGATCTCGTCATCGACTTCGGCATCGGTGGCTACCAGATTAAATTTTTGCGTCTTGCCCTGGGCCTTCAGCTCCTGCATTTCCAGCCGCTCGTCGATCAGCGAGCGCACGGCTTCGCGTTGGATGTCAGGCAGGTTCTGATCATTGGGCTGAATGCCGGAGGTGACGATCAGCAGTCGCATCCGCTGGACGATGTCGTAGCTGGAGACGAGATCGTCGTTCACGGTGACGACGACGCTCTCCGACAATCCGTTGGCGACGGGGGCGGGAGGAGCCTGGTTATCGGCGGCGGGGGTCGGCGGCGTGGCCGGAGCGACCTCGGGCGTGGTCTGGGCGGCGGCGGGAGGGTCGGCCGCAAGGCTCGTCGCGGCGCAGACCATAGCCCCGCCGAGGCCGATGGCCATCGCGATTGTTCCAATCAGACGCATGTTAAGTGTCAATTCCTTGAGGGTTCAGACCACGTCGCGGCAGGCGATCTTACCGGGGGATCAGCGACTGTAGCCTGTATTGCCCAATGTGGCGAGCGTGAGGCGCACCAGCACGGATGTCGACGGACCCAGCGTGCCATTGAAGGTTTCGTCGTGGCGATAGATGATCTCGGCGCGCACGCAGGCGTCCCGATAGACGATGCCCAGATCACGCCGCCGCCAAGCGCCGCTGTCGATAATCGCGTAGCTGGTGACGCCCCAGTGGCGAGTAATGAAGGCTTCGCCGCGCAAATCCAGGCTGCGCACCTTCGCGCCGGTGGGCGAGGTGTCGGCTTGCAGATAGCTGACATAGCCGGAAAGCCTGGGAGTCGTGAATGAGGCGCCGGACTCCAGGCGGTTCACGGCGAAGGTGCCCGCGTCCAGGCGAAGGCGCGAAAAAATATGGATGCCGCGCAGGGGCGTTGCGTCGGCGGCGAGGATATAGTCAGACAGGGCGGTCGATAGCCCTGAACTGAGAGGCAATAAAAAGTCATCGCTGGCCGCGAGATTGCGACCGAACAGCAGGCTGCCCGTCCGACCATCCGCGAGTATGGCGGTGGCTCGACCGCCCAGGGTGACGCTCCGCCCCCCTTGATAGAGATCATAGCCAGGCGAGCGATTGACGCGGAACAGGTTTGTTTCGTCGAGCGCGAACACCACGCTATCCTCGTTTGGAACCCGAGGATCGAGCGACGAATTGCTCGATATCGCGATCTGGGCCAGCGGCTCCAGGATGTAGCTGACGCCCGGCGACGTCTTGATCAAGGGATAACTGATATTGAAGCCAACCGTGCCGAACG
>JAYUBD010000416.1:0-1554 GCA_043740995.1 Caulobacteraceae bacterium
TGGCCGCGATCGGCGGCTCGATCAGCGCCGAGCATGGCGTCGGCCTGCAGAAACGCGCCTACCTCGGCCTCTCGCGCAATGCGGGCGAGATCGCGCTGATGCGAACCCTGAAGGGCGTCCTCGACCCGAAGAATATTCTCAACCGCGGCAAGATCTTCGAGGTCGAAGCTTAGGCGTCAGGTCAGCATCGGCGCCATGTCCGGATCGCCCTTGGCCATCGCCCGCTGATAGGCCGGCCGCGCGGCGATGCGTTGCAGATAGGCCAAGGTGTTGGGCGAGCCGGACAGGTCGTGCGGTACGAAGGCGCGCATGGTGGTGAGCGTGAAGACCATGATGATGTCGGCGGCGGTGAACGCCGGCCCGGCGAAATAATCCGCCTCGCCCAGCCGTTGCTCGACCAAGTCCCAGGCCGCCTCGGCGCGCAGGCGCATGAACTTCGCGCGCGGGCTTTCCTCGGCGCCCTCCGCGGCGGCCGCCCGCATCAGGCCGGACTGGCGCGGCATCATCGAGGCGTTGGCGAAATGGAACCAGAACAGGTAGTCGGCGAAGTTTGGCGCCTCGGGCCCCACCGCCAGGCGGCCCTTACCGTACTTGCCGATGATGTATTCCATGATCGCGCCGCTTTCCGGCAGCACCACGTCACCGTCGGTGATGATCGGGGCGGTGCCGACGGGGTGCAACGCCTTGTATTCTGGCGGCCCCAGCCGCGTGACCGCGTCGCGGGCGTAGAGCTTCAGCTCATAGGGCACACCCAGCTCCTCGCAGAGCCAGACGATCCGCTCCGACTGCGAAACACCGAGGTGATGGACGGTAAGCATCTGGGTCACTCCTAGGGTGCGGGCGCCGACCATCTTGGCCGGCCGCGGTCAGGTTTGCGAGGACCTATCAGAGCGATCGACGGCGACGAACCCGTGGCGCGCCTCCAGGTCGCGGCCGCCCCGGGCGATCAGCACCACCTGCTCGAGGCGGCTCGCGCCGACCACCAGCGCGCTCAGCCAGAACCAGCCCGTCCAGCCGGTGACGGCGATCGCCGGCCACAGGCAGAACAACAGGAAGGCGCCGACCTTGGCCGACCAGACGTGGAACATCATCAGTCGCCGGGTCATCAGCCAGGAGACGCCGAGGTAGGCGACGGGCCCCCCGAATAGCGCCGCGGCGGCAATTCCCTGGCCGGCGACGAGGCCGGGATAGGCCATCGCCAGAAAGCCCAGGATGGCCAGCGAGAAGACATTGTCGACGATGGCGTCGAGCTGGGCGCCGAACGCCGAGGACTGTTTGAACCGCCGCGCGAGCCAGCCATCGATCAGGTCTGTCGCGGCGGCCAGGACATAGAGGCCGAGCGCCGCCCCGCTCTGGCCGGCCCAGAGCAGCCCGAAGATCGGGGCGATGAGGACGCCGCGCAGCAAGGTCACCGCATTGGCGGGTTTGAACGCGCCGCGCTCGACGACCAACGAAACCGGGGACCAGTTCACGGCGCGGCGATCAGCCGGAGGGTCGCCGGATTGGCGATCAGGCTCTCAATCGAGAACGCGTTGTGGTGCATCGGGCAGACCA
>JAYUBD010000417.1:0-1551 GCA_043740995.1 Caulobacteraceae bacterium
TTTCGAACGCGCTGCTGACGCCGCCAAAGCCGCACAAGGCGAAGCTAGAGTCCAAGACTAAGAAGAAGCCCCCGGCCTTGGGGGCCGAGAGCTCTGTCAAACCAAACGCAGGTCCCTACCGTTTTCACCTCTTGTTAGGTGGTCGCGCTCATATCCAAATGGGCGACACGGCGAGGGCCAAACAGTTTTGGCTGACAACACCTGCTGGCCAGTTCCGGTAGGTCCGCCTATACTTCCCGTCCCTTGGGGGGCCGAGGCAGCGCGCATGCCATTGGCGAGCGAAACCATCACCCTCGCCGGGAGCGGGATCGTCTTCAACAACACCTATGGGGCCGCGGTCACCGAGGCCTATCGCGGCGCCATCATTACCGCCGAGCACACGTTCCAGGGCCTATTCACCGGCTCGGTGACCCTCAACGTTGACTTCGAGCTGCAGCCACTCAGCGCGGGCTTCGTCTCGCAAAGCAGCTTCCCGACGGTGACGGTGAGCTATTCGAGCCTGGTGGCCGCGTTGCACGCGCACGCAACAACCACCGACGACTTCCTGGCGGTGGCCGGCCTCCCGACATCAGACCCATCGATGGGGCTGGGATTCACCCTTCCCCCCGGCGAAGCGCGGCTACTGGGCCTTTCGATCTTCACCCCCGCGGTCGATGACACGGTCCTGCTCAACTCGAAGTCGGGGTTCACCTTCGGCCAAGACGCCGTGGGCGCGGTGTTGCACGAACTTTCCGAGGGGGTGTTCGGCCGCATCGGCAGCCTCGGCGTGAACCTCGCCTGGGAGCCTCTGGACCTGTTCCGCTTCACCGCGGCCGGGGTGCGCGACTTCACCGGCGGGGCGGACGGGGTGAAGACCTTTTTCGGCCTCG
This sequence comes from Caulobacteraceae bacterium, assembly GCA_043740995.1. GTDB lineage: Bacteria > Pseudomonadota > Alphaproteobacteria > Caulobacterales > Caulobacteraceae > Acaudatibacter. The sequence continues at coordinate 870 of JAYUBD010000417.1, forward strand.
ACGCCACGCATGTGACAACGCTCGCCTTCCACAATTCGATCAGCGCCGCCGGCGTTTTCGACGGGCAGGACCTGGGCGACTGGACGGGCGTGAAGGGGGACGCCTTCGGCCCGCAGGGCCCCAGCACGCCAGGCAGCCTCTCGGGGACCGACCTGCGTTTGCTCGACGTCCTGGGCTTGACGCCCCGGACCGGCGGTACGCCGACCGCGGACGATGACGTGCTGATGGGCTCCCCGGGCGGCGGCGACACGATCAATGGCTTGGCGGGCAACGACACGATCACCGGCTTCGGTCCAGCGTCCAACTACCTGCGCGGGGGCGACGGCGACGACAGCATCGTTGGCGGTTCGGGCTTCGACGACATCAACGGCAACAAGGGCGACGACACCATCGACGGCGGCGTTGGCGGGGACGACTGGCTGGTCGGCGGCCAGGGCAACGACCTGATCACCTCGCACGCCGGGAACGACCTCATATACGGCAACCTCGGCAACGACACGCTGATCGCCGGATCGGGCAACGACATCCTGCGAGGCGGCCAGGGCGACGACAGTATTGTCGCTGGGTCGGGCAATGACTTCATCTCCGGGGACCGCGGCAATGACACCATTCAGGCCGGCTCCGGGGCGGACACCTTCCACACCTTCGCCCAGGCCGGCATCGACAAGGTGATCGGCTTCAG
>JAYUBD010000418.1:0-1550 GCA_043740995.1 Caulobacteraceae bacterium
CCGCAGCCGTTGGCGATAGGCCTCATAGGCGGCCAGGCTGTCGAACCGGATCAGGCCCCAGGCGATGTTGTTGGTTCCCTCATGCGGCAGGAAATAGCCCACCACATCACCGCCGCATGTCGGGATGATCGAAAGCCATCGCTGAGCATAGGCCTCGAATGCCTCGGTCTGAAACGGATCGATAACATAGCGAATGAAACAGGTGATGGTCATGGGTCACATTGGCTTTGGGGAGGCGGCGACCAATTGTGATCGGCGAACGCCAAGGGCACAAGGGTCCGCCAACGTCGCGAATCCCGGAGGACCGTTCCATGCGCATCCACAATCTTTATGTCGACGCCGACGGCGAGACGCATTTCCGCGATATCGAGATTGACTGGGTTCACGACGGGCCCGGAGGTCGTCTGTCCCGGCGTCACGCCGCCACCGGCGTGATCTTCCGCGAGACCGCCGGCGATTATGACCTTGACTGGCACCCGGCCCCGCGCCGCCAGTACATCGTCAATCTCGACGCCGGCGTCGAGATCACCGCCAGCGACGGCGAAAAGCGGGTGATCGGGCCGGGCGAGGTGATCCTGGTCGAGGACGTCACCGGCAAGGGTCACCTGTCCAAGGCGGTGTCGGGGCAGATCCGCCACTCGATCTTCATCCCGATCGAGTGACGGGGCGAGGCCAGGGGGACGCGTCCTTAAGAGCCCCACCCCGGACTTCGTCTCGACCCTCCCCAAAATGGGGAGGGAGGGCAGTTGGAGGGGTGAAATCGATCCCCCGCGCCGTGAAGTATCGCGCCAGCACGGCCGGCGATGCGGCGGGGTCGGCCAGGGCGACATAGCTGTCCGGCCGAAGCAGATAGAGGGCGTTTCGGGTGAGGCCGGCCTTGCCGTGTTCCGGTCGCCAGGCGAACAGCCGCAGCGGCAGTCCGTGGGCGTCGAGCCAGGCGGTCAGGGCATCGCCCGCCACTCCATAGACGTGCGCCTGCCAGACCATCGCCGGGGTGAGGTTGTCGCCGTCGGGGGTGCAAACCCACGGCAGGCGATCGCCGCCGCGCACCCGGCCTGCCCGGCCCTGGCTGAGCGGGCCGCCGCGATAGTTCAGATTGAGCTGGCTTACGGTCCGAAACAGAAAGCCGCGCACGGCGGGGACGCGGGTCGCGGCGGGGATCAGCAGCGGCGCCAGTCGGGTGCGCACCAGTCTGGCCAAGGCGCCCGGGGCGGTGGCGAAACTGAAACCCCGGTCGGTGGTGGCGACCAGGCGCCGGGCAAAGCCGATCCGTTCGGCCTGATAGGTGTCGAGCAGAGCGTCCGGCGCCCGCTTGCCCAGCACCGCCGCCAGTTTCCAGGCCAGATTGATCGCGTCGCCGATGCCGGTATTCATACCCTGGGCGCCGGCGGGACTGTGGATGTGGGCGGCGTCGCCCAACAGGAAGGCGCGACCCTGTCGGAAGCGCGCGGCGACCCGGTGGTGGACATGATAGGTCGAGAACCAGTTCACCCGCCGAATCTTAAGCCGCAGCTGGTTCAGCGCCCGATCGCCGACATCCTCGAATTTCA
>JAYUBD010000419.1:0-5324 GCA_043740995.1 Caulobacteraceae bacterium
AATCACATTACCCGGCGGCTCGCCACGCTGCACAGCGCGTCCGCCCTCTTCGGCGAGATCTGGGTGATGGGCGCGGCCATGCTGGCGCTTGTGGCGATCCAGGCGGTCAGCACCCTGTTTGTCGACTATCAGGGCCATGTGATGGGCGCGACGATGGAGAGCGCCTTGCGCACGGCGCTGTTCGAGCACTGCCAAAAACTTTCTTTCGGTTTTTTTGATCGGCAACGGGTTGGGCAGTTGATGAGCCGCATCACCAATGACCTGTTCGCGCTGGGTGAACTTTATCATCACGGACCCGAGGATCTGGCGATCGCGGTCCTGAAATTCGGGGGCGCTATCTTCATTCTGGCGCGCCTCGATGGACCGCTGACCTTGATCATCCTGGGGGCCATGCCGTTCGGGGTGGTCTATTCTCTCTATTACAGCACCCGCATGAACGCGGCGACGAAGCTCAGCAAGGAGCGGATCGGTGCGATCAACGAGCGGGTGGAAGACTCGCTGGCCGGTATCCGCGTTGTGAAGTCCTTCGCCAATGAGGACTTCGAGACGCGGCGATTCGAGGACGAGAATGCGAAATTCCTCGACAGCCGAAAGTTCCGCTACAGGAGCGAGGCCTTCTTCTCGATCGGCGCGACGACCTTTCCAAAAATCCTCACGGTCGCCGTCATTGTCCTGGGTGCGCTGCGGGTCGTGCAGGGCAGGCTCGGCGTGGGTGACATGCTGACCTTTCTCCTCTGCGTGGCGGTATTGGTGGATCCCGTTGAGCGCCTCGCGAACCTGGTGCGGCTATGGCAGGAAGGGTACACTGGCTTCGAACGCGTGATGGAGATCTTCGAGACGGCGCCCGATATTGAAGATCATCCGAACGCCCTTGAGATTGTCCGGCTCAAAGGCGCCCTGGCGTTCCGCAATGTCGGGTTCCGCTATGACGGCGACGCCCCCTTCGTCCTGCGAAATCTTTGCCTCGACATTCAGCCGGGCGAGTTCGTGGCCCTGGTCGGCGCCTCCGGGGCCGGCAAGAGCACACTGTGCTCCCTGATCCCCCGCTTCTACGATGCGACCGAGGGCGCGATCCTGGTGGACGGCATCGATGTCCGGGATATCAAACTGAAATCGCTGCGGCGAAACATCGGCATGGTGCAGCAGGACGTCTATCTGTTCTCCGGGACCGTCGCGGAAAACCTGCGGTATGGACGATCAGACGCCACCCGCTCGCAGATTGTTGAGGCAGCCAAGGCGGCCGCAGCGCACAGCTTCATCATGGACCTGCCGCAAGGTTACGATTCCGACGTCGGTCAGCGGGGCGTCAAGCTCTCCGGCGGCCAGAAGCAACGATTGACCATAGCGCGTGCCTTCCTGAAGGACCCCGCGATCTTGATTTTCGACGAAGCCACCAGCGCCCTCGATAACGAGAGCGAGCGGGCGGTGCAGGCCGCCTTGCTCCAGCTGGCCCGGCAGCGAACCACTCTGGTTATCGCCCACCGGCTCTCCACGGTTCGCCACGCCGACCGCATTTTGGTGTTGACCGAACACGGCATCGTCGAGCAGGGGACGCACGACCAATTGATCGTCGCCAGCGGCGCCTATGCCCGCCTCTACCAGATGCAGGCCAGCCTTTAGATGCGCGATCCAGACCTTGTAGTCGTCTCCAGACGATCCAGCAGTTGTCGCTGGTTGATCCCGCAAAGCTTGCCACCCGAGAAGAAAGGATCGCCAGTCACTTCTTGGACGGCCCAGGAGGGCGGCGTCACGACGCGAACGGCCCGTCGGGAGGCGCCCTCGATCTCGGCCATGATCAAACCGTCGAGGGCGTCCAGGAACACATCGACCGACCAGGCCAAGTCTGCGCCAATTACGGTGTGACGTTGTTTGCGGATGGACCGCCCCGGAAGCGTGCTCAACAGGTCGTATTCGACGCCGTCGAGATAGAGATTGGTGATCGGACCCGACAACGGATCGTCCGATGGGTATTTCTTGCAGAGCTTGAAGACTCGGGCCTCCCCGCACGAACCCGTGACCGCGCGAAGGCGCAGGCGAGCACCTTCGAGATAGTGGTCCTCGATCAATCTCCGCGGGAAGGATGGCAAGTCCGGCAAGGCAGCTAGATCAACCAACCAGCGTCGTTCATGCTCCAGACGCGCATATTTGGGGATCATTACCGTCCCTCAAGACATCCCAAGTGCGTGCGACGCGGCCGGATGGACGACCTTGCCGCCTCGGACATTGAGCCCCTCGGAGAAGCCCGCGTCGTCTGCCAGAGCCCGGTCCACCCCCTTGCCGGCCAGGGCGGAGATGTAGGGAGCGGTGGCAGCGCTAAGCGCATAGGTCGAGGTGAGCGGCGCCGCCCCCGGCATATTGGCCACACAGTAGTGGATGACGTCATCGACAATGAAGGTCGGGTCGGCGTGAGTGGTGGCATGGCTGGTCTCGAAACACCCACCCTGGTCGATGGCCACGTCCACCATCACCGAGCCGGCGCGCATGTTCTTGAGGTCGGCCCGGGTGACCAGCTTTGGCGCCGCCGCACCGGGGATGAGTACGCAACCGATAACCAGATCGGCGGTCGGCAGGGCTTCCGCCACCAGATCGTGGGTGGAATAGCAGGTCTTCAGCCGGCCCCCGAACTGGTCATCGAGTTGCTCCAGGCGCGCGGCGGAAATATCATAGAGCGTAACGTCTGCGCCATGGCCGATGGCCATTTCCGCGGCATGCTTGCCCGCGACGCCGCCGCCCAGGATCAACACGCGAGCCGGCAGGACGCCGGGCGCGCCGCCCAGCAGGATGCCGCGCCCTCCGGCGGGCTTCAGCAGATGATAAGCCCCGACATCGACCGCCATGCGGCCGGCGACCTGGCTCATTGGAGCCAAAAGCGGCAGCCGGCCCCAACGGTCGGATATGGTTTCATAGGCGATCGCCGTGCATCCCGACTGCATCAGCCCGCGCGCCTGGCCCGGGTCGGCGGCGAGATGCAAATAGGTAAAGAGAACATGATGCGGCTTCAGCCGTGCGATTTCGACGGGTTGGGGTTCCTTCACCTTGACGATCATTTCGCTGGCTTCGAACACTGAGTCGGCATCCGGCAGGATTTCCGCGCCGACGTCGCGATACGCCTGATCGGCCAGGCCGATGCCCGCCCCCGCCCCCGCTTCAACCATTACCGAATGGCCCTCGCGGCAGAGTCGCTGCACGACGCCCGGCGTGGCGCCGATGCGGAACTCGAGTGTCTTGATCTCTTTTGGAATGCCAATCCGCATGGTCTTGCCTATCCGAGATATTGTCGAGACCGCAGGCCTTAGCACAACGGTCTAGGTCGATGCGACCTTGCGAAACCGCGGCTCGTCCACGACGGTGACGAGGACAATCAGCGCCGCCCCCAGAAAGCAGATCGACACCGCGAACAGCACCTCATAGCCCAAGGCCGCGGCAATCAAGCCGCCCGCCAATGGTCCGATGGTCGCCATCAGACCCTGCGCCGTCGAGGTGAGCGCCAGCCGCATGGCGATGTCGTCGCGGGCGCCGAACTCGAGGACCATGGTCTGGGCGCTCATCATGTAGCCGGATTGTGCGGCGCCCAAGGCGAAAAAGGCCATCAAGATAAGGCTGTGCACGCTCAGGTGCGCCGGGTGCATGCCGGGCGCCGCCATCAGCAGGGCCGTTGCGCCGACCCAGACGACCAGAGACGCGATAAAGGTTGATCGAAACCCGAAGCGGTCACCAGCGAGCCCCCAGCCGAGGTTGGTCACCGTATCAGCACCCAGGAAGGCGAGAGAAACGAGCCCCAGATTCTTGCCGTCCAACGCCATCGAGTGTCCGGCGTAGAGGATGTAAAATGGCGCCGCGACGCGGGCGGCCACCGCCAGGGTCAGAGCGATCATGAAGAACATGAAACTACGATCCTGGGTCAGCAGCGCCGGAAACTCGCGGATCCGGTCGATCACTCGGCTCTTGGCGCGAATGGTCGGCGGTTCCGGCTCACGCATCAACAGACGAAGGGCTGTTAGGCCCAGGCTGGTCAGGATGAAGGCCAGGGCGAACGTGGTCCCATAGCCGTTGCCGAACATGTTGCGCTGGATGATGTAATGCCCCGCCGCCCAGGCCAGGGCCGCGGCGATCGCCCCGCCGGTGACGTTGCGAAGGGCCTGAAGCCTACCCCGACGCGTTATCGGGATGACCTTGGCCAGCAGGAGCTGAAACGCCACCGATTGCGGACCGCTGAACAGTCCCAGCAGAAACAGAAAGGTTAGAACGGCGACCAGGAGAGGGAAGCCGGCCAGAAAAAAGCCGGCCGCCGCGACGCCCAGAATCTGGATACGCATCAGGGTGCCCATCAACATTGCGACCGGCAAAACGCGCTTGCGATGCTCAATCTGAGTGGCGCCGATAATCGGAGAGATCACCCCGCCAAGCTGCTGCAGCGACTGGCCCAGACCAACCACAAAATCCGAACCGGACAACAGGTGAAGATAAGCGGGCAGAAAGGTGGGCGCGTTGAACAGGCGAAAACCAGTCATGCCCAACATGCCGTGAATAAAGTGACCGGCGAAATTGCGTGGGAGGTTGTCCCACACAAACCGCTCATAGGCCGCTTCGGCCTGCTCCGGCGACAGCGTCGGCGTGTCTTCCGGAGCGGACTGCGAAACCATCACCTTGTCCTTCATTGGCTTCGGCGCATCGGGCTCCATTCAAGCGTGAATGCGATTGGCCCCGAACCGAACAGCCGTGCGCCGCCCGCCTCATATGGCGCGGCGCGACGATCGCTCGCCGCGCCGGATTCGTAAGAAAACGCGACCGGCCTAGCCGGCCGCGCAATGGTCCAGCCTAGCTGTAGATTTCAAAGAGGCCGGCGCCGCCCTGGCCACCGCCGATGCACATGGTCACCACGCCCCACTTGGCGCCGCGACGGCGGCCTTCCATCAGGATGTGGCCGGTGCAGCGCGCGCCGGTCATGCCGAACGGATGGCCGATCGAGATCGAACCGCCGTTCACATTGTATTTCGCCGGATCGATGCCGAGGCGGTCTCGGGAATACAGACACTGGCTGGCGAAGGCTTCGTTAAGTTCCCACAGGTCGATGTCATCGACCGTCAGACCCTGGCGCTTCAGCAATTTGGGCACGGCGAACACCGGACCGATGCCCATTTCGTCGGGCTCGCACCCGGCGACGGCCCAGGACACGAAGCGACCGAGCGGCTTGATGCCCCGGCGTTCGGCTTCCTTGGCCTCCATCATCACCACGGCGGCGGCGCCGTCCGAAAGCTGGCTGGCATTGCCGGCCGTGACGAAATTCCCGTCTCCCTTGATCGGCGCCAGTTTGGCCAGACCTT
>JAYUBD010000420.1:0-1543 GCA_043740995.1 Caulobacteraceae bacterium
GGTGACGGAAGAAGTTGAGACCTTCGACTATGCGGCATTCAGATCCGCGCGGCGGTGTTTCGAGGCGTCGCGGTGCGGACGGTTTGACGAGATGACGAACGGCGCGCTGCAACGCGCCGCCAGTCGAATGATCCACAGAGCCTTCGGAATAGACGCGGGGGCTCTCCGACCGGAGCTGCCCCGCCCAGCTCACCAGGGGCAGGAAGGGAGAACCCACCGGTCGGCGCGACGGCGTGAAGGCTGACCTCATAGGCCGTCCTTCCAGTTGTTCAGAGCATCGACCGCGAGAATGAGGATGCCGAAGAGGCCCAGCGTCACGACGATGACGACGGCCCCCCATCCGTTCACGGCAGCAATCCCCGCATCGACGCGACCAGCGCCACGACCGGCCCGGCGATCAGCGCGGCCATGACCAACGCGCCGATGGCGGCGGTGAAGGCCGGGCGCGTCATGCGGCGGTTCTCTCGCGGATCACTGCGTCGACGAAACCCGTCGCACCCGTCGCACCCTCAATCCGCGAAGCCAGCTCGACCGTGAGCTTGCGGCGCCCGCTTTTGAGATCGAAGATATGACCATCGGAAATCTTCAGGCGCCGCGACAATTCCGCAGGCGAGATGTCGAGGCCGTCGATGAGGGCTGAAACGTCCATGACGCAATCCTCGCGCAGTGCGAGGATTATTGCAAGCCCTAATCCTCGCTTTTTTGTCAAGGCGAAGTTTGAGGCTCCGTCGCACTATGCGCGGATGGTAAAAGCGACCACCACCGAAGCGGCGAACCACCTGCGGGCGTGGCGTGAACATCGGGAAATGAGCCAAGAGAAGCTCGCCGAACTGGTCGGCACCGCCGGGAACGTGATCAGCCTGCTCGAATCGGGCCAGCGCGCTCTATCCGACAAGTGGATCAACAGACTGGCGCCGGCGCTCGGCACGAAGCCGGGCCACTTACGCAACTTCGACCCCGAGAACGCCTCCGATGACATTCTGGAAATTTGGGCGGATATTCCAGACGAGCGAAAGCCGGGCGCGCGGCAGATCTTGGAATCTCTGAGGGCGGTAAAATGAAACTGATTTTGTCGATAGGAGTGTGCACATTCCTGCTCGCAGGATGCGCCCATATGGTGACACTGACCCCTCGCGATGGCGGCCCCTCCGGGCAAGGCCAAGCAACAGGATCGGGGCTTGGCTACAGCGGGAAAATGACCGTCGAACTCGCAGGTCGCCACTATGAGGGCGATTGGATTTATCAGCCCGAGGGCGGAACGATGGGCTTTGGAAGCGCGACCGCGTTCAGCGGCGGACAGATGGCGACGGCCTATGGCACGACCTACGGCGTGAGCATGAACGGCAACGGTCGGGCTCACCTTCACTCTGCGGACGGCAAGGCCATTAACTGCGGTTTCACCTACAGTTCATGGTCGGCGACCGGGATTGGTGAATGCCAGGATCAAGACGGCAAGATTTATGATTTATCCATCCGCAATTAACACCTAGCGCCCTTTATCGGTGAACCAGATGACCGACGATGCCGAACGCCAGCGCAACTA
>JAYUBD010000421.1:0-5310 GCA_043740995.1 Caulobacteraceae bacterium
GCGCCGCGCGCCTCCTGCACCAGATCCTCGGCCTGGGCCAGGATCACGCCCGCCCTGGCGACCACTTCGGTGCCCGCGGCCGTGAGAATTACCCCCGAACGATTGCGGTCGACCAGGCGCGCGCCGAGGATCCGCTCCAGTTCCTGAATCCCCGCCGAAAGGGTCGGCTGGGTCACGTGCGCCGTCTCCGCCGCACGGCTGAACGAGCCGTGCTGGGCGAGAAGTTTCAGATAGTGCAGCTGGCGAAGGGTGGGGAGCATCCGCACACGATAGGCCGGATCGATGTCAATTCCGAGAATGATCGAATGTTTTTCGGCTCACATCATCGACGGAATCACCCGGTCGGGCGGCTTGTGACCGTCCATCCAGGTTCGGATATTGATGATCACCTTCTCGCCCATATCGATCCGCCCCTCGATGGTGGCGGAACTCATATGCGGCAGCAGCACCACATTCGGCAGCTTGAGCAGTTTTGGATTCACCGTTGGCTCGTGCTCGTAAACATCAAGGCCCGCGCCGGCGAGTTCACCCCGCTGCAGCATGCCGGCCAGGGCGCCTTCGTCGATGATCTCCCCACGCGCCGTGTTCACGATCAGGGCATGCGGTTGCAACAATTTCAAACGTCTCGCCGACAACAGATGGTAGGTGGCCGGCGTGTGGGGACAGTTCACCGAAACCACGTCCATGCGCGCCAGCATCTGGTCGAGGCTCTCCCAATAAGTAGCCTCGAGCTCATCGGCGATCAGCGGACTGACCGGCTTGCGGTTGTGATAATGGATCGACAGTCCGAACGCCCGGGCCCGCTTGGCCAGAGCCTGGCCGATCCGGCCCATGCCGACAATGCCCAGCCGCTTGCCCCACAGGCGACGCCCCAACATCCAGGTCGGGGCCCAACCGTGGAACTCTCCGGCCTGAACGATATTGGCGCCTTCCACGACGCGGCGGGCGGCGGCGAGCACCAGACCCATGGTCAGATCGGCCGTGTCTTCGGTCAGCACGCCCGGGGTGTTGGTGACGGTGATTCCCCGCGCATTGGCGGCGGCGACGTCAATATGATCGACGCCCACCCCGAAATTCGCGATCAATTTCAACCGCTCGCCAGCGCCCGCGATCAGGTCGCCGTCCAGGCGATCGGTGATGGTGCAGGCCAGGACATCCGCCCGGGCCAGGGCGGCGCGCAGGGTCGCGACATCCATCGGCGTATCGTCGAGATTGAGCTCGGTGTCGAAAAGCTCCCGCATACGGGTTTCCACCGCATCGGGGAGCTTGCGCGTGACGACAACTTTCGGCTTACGAGGGGCCATGGGCGCTTTGACAAAAAATCCAGACGGCGCGACGTGACTGACGCGCGCCCTACCAAAACGGGTTTCGCTCGTCAGGCAAGCGGGAAGTGGCGATGGCGGTCCACTTCAACGGGGTCGCTGGCGCCCGCCGTCCTCGCCTTGGCCCTGGCCGGATGCGGAGATCACGCGGCCGAGGGCAAGGATTGCCCCGCCGCGATGCGCGATCACACGCTCTCCGGCTATTGCCTGCCACGCTATGTCAGCCTCAAGCGCGGCGAGGTCAATGCCCGCAAAGGCCCCGGCAAGGACTACCCGACCTTGTGGGTCTATCGAGCCAAGGGACTGCCGGTGCAGGTGGTGGCGGAGACCACCGACTGGCGCCGGATCTGTGATCCGGACGGTGGCGCCATCTGGGTTCAACGCTCGATGATCGACGGCAGGCGGATGGTTCTGGCGCTGGGCGCGACGCCCGTCCCCTTGCACCGGACGGCGTCAGTCGCCGCCGCGCCCGCCGGTTATCTGAACGGTCGCGCCCTGGCCGCGCTGGACCACTGCAAGGGTGATTGGTGCAAGGTCAGGGTCGGCGGGGTGTCCGGCTGGCTGACAGCAAGGGAGGTCTGGGGTCTGGCGCCGGCGGCTCAGTGCCGATGATCTGGGCGCCTGGAGGTTTGTGCGGCCGAGCTGACCCGCCCCTCGCGGGTCCAACCCAATTGGCCAACGACCTTTTGCACGTGAAGCCTTCGACGGCCGCCAAGTCGCCTATGCCGCGATGACGTCGGACCCCGCGACGCGGACCGGCCAGGGGATCAGTGAGCGGCCAGCGCAAGGGCCGCCGACGCAGAGGCCGTCGTTCGGTCTGAACAGCGCGCCGTGCGACGAGCAGAGGATCAGGTCCCCCTCGCGGGTCAGGTAGCGGTGGGGCGCCAGGGCCAGCGGCATGCCGGCATGCGGGCAATGGTCAACATAGCCGGTCACGGTCACGCCCCGGCGCACCACGAACCCCAGAAATAATTGGTCGCCCTCGCGAAACATGAATCCCCGGGTCCCGGGATCGCGCAGGTCGGCCAGGCCGCAAAGCCGGGTTCCGGCCGCGGGTCGGGCGGCATTTTCGCTCATGCGTCAGGTGGCCGGCGGCGTGGGCGAGGCTCCGATGGTGAAGCGGTAGGGGCGAATCTCCACCCGCTCGAACAGGCCGGCCAGCGTATAGGGGTCGCCGGTGTTGAAGGCCCGCACGGCGGCGATGTCGTCCGCCTCCATCAGGATCAGCGAGCCGTTCATGTCGCCGTTCTCGTCCAGCAGGGGGCCGCCGCTACGGATCAGGTGGGCGTGCGCCTTGGCATAGGCGAGGTGTCGCTCGCGCGTCGCCATGCGCAGGGCGAGGGCGTTGGGCTTGTCGCTGCAAATCATCACGAAGCTTGGCATGAGGGCATTCCTTGGCGTTAAGACTCGGCGCGCAATGGCCGGGCCAGCAGAGCGGTGATGGCGGGATCGATCTCGATCTCGCCGGCGAGGATGGCGGCGACGGCGGCGCAGATCGGGGTGTCCACGCCTTCACGTCGCGCCAGGGCGGCGACGGCCGGCGCGGTGGCGACGCCTTCGGCGATGGAGGCTTTGCCGGACAGGGCGACGTCCAGCTGTTCGCCGCGCCCGAGCGCCAGGCCGACGCTCATATTGCGGGACTGTGAGCTCGAACAGGTGAGGACCAGGTCGCCCAGACCGCAAAGTCCGGCTACGGTCTCGGCCTCACCGCCCAGGGCGACGGCCAGCCGGGTCAGTTCGGCGAAGCCCCGGGTGATCAGGGCGGCGTGGGCGCTGCGCCCCAGGCCGCGCCCCTCGGCGATGCCGCAGGCGATGGCCAGCACATTCTTCACGGCGCCGCCCGCCTCCGCGCCGATCATGTCGTGCGAGACATAAGGCCTGAACATCGGGCCGGCCAGGGCCTCGGCGAGGCGGCGGGCAAGCTCGGGGTCGGCGGCGGCCAGGGTCACGGCGGTGGGCAGGCCGCGCGCCACCTCCCCGGCGAAACTAGGCCCGGACAGCACGGCGGGCGCCGCATGCTGGACGGTTTCGGCCAGGACCTCAGTCATCAGTTTCAGCGACCCCTGCTCTACCCCCTTCGCGCAGAGAACGATGGGCAGGCCGGCGCGGGCGTGGGGGGCGAAGGCGGCGAGGCTGGCGCGCAGGTGCTGCGCCGGCGCCACCGCCAACACCAGATCGCCGTTCGCCAGATCGGCGGGATCCAGGGTGGCGCGAATGCTGCTCTCCAGCGCGACCCCAGGAAGAAACAGCGGATTGGCGTGATCCTGGTTCATCGCCGCTACCACCGCCGCCTCCCGCGCCCACAGCATGACGTCCAAGCCCGCCCGAGCGCAAACCTGCGCCAGGGCCGTGCCCCAGGCGCCGCCGCCGATGATCGAGACCCGCTTCACGCCTTGGCCCCCTTGCGACCGAAGACATGGGTGGGATTGAGCCTGGCCGCCGCTTCGTCGAGCGGCCAGCGGGGCCGGGCGACGGCGTCCAACCCATCGATCAGACCCAGGGCCAGCCTTTCCGCGCCGGCCAGGGCGATCATCGCGGCATTGTCAGTGCAATAGGCGAGGGGCGGCGCATCGAAGCTGAAGCCTTCCTGATCGGCCACCGCCTTCAGCGCCCGGCGCACCTCGCCATTGGCGGCCACGCCGCCCGCCACCACGAACCGCAGATCGCGCCGGGCGTGGCGCAGGGCATAGGCTTTCAAGGCGCGGTGCGTGCGATCCGATAACTGGCGGGCTATGGCGCCCTGGACCGCCGCCGCCAGATCCCGGCGATCCGCCGCCAGCGTCAGGCCGTCCGCCTTACGCGCGGCGGCGGTTTTCAGACCGGAAAACGAGAAATCGCAATCATCGCGCCCGAGCAGGGACCGGGGCAGGGGAAAGCGCGCCGCGTCGCCGCCTTCCGCCAGGCGCTCCAGGGCCGGGCCGGCGGGATAGGCCAGACCCAAGGCCCCGCCAATCTTGTCAAAAGCTTCCCCCGCCGCATCGTCGATCGTCGATCCCAGTCGACGACAGGCGCCGATCCCGGCCACCTCCAGCAGCTGACAGTGGCCGCCGGAAACCAGCAGCAACAGGAAGGGATAGGGGATGTCGGCGGCGAGTCTGGCCGAGACGGCGTGACCCTCCAGGTGATTGACCGCGATCAGCGGCTTGCCCAGGGCCAGAGCCATGGCCTTGCCGAACGACAGGCCGACCATCACGCCGCCCACCAGACCCGGCCCGGCAGTGGCGGCGATGCCGTCGAGATCCAGCACCGCCACCCCCGACTCGGTCAGCGCCCGCGTGACAATCGCATCAATCGTCTCGACATGCGCCCGCGCCGCGATTTCCGGCACCACCCCGCCATAGGGCGCATGATCGGCGATCTGACTGAGAATGATCGACGACATCACCTCGGGCCGACCACCGGGCGCGAGGCGCACCACCGCCGCCGCCGTCTCATCGCAGCTGGTCTCGATGCCAAGAACGGTGAGGGTGGCGTTCAGCGCGGCGGCCTTTCCCAGGGTGACGGAGCCGACGGAGCGTTGGCTCTAAACGTTGATGGCGGACGCGCCCTGGGGTAGCTCAGCCGACCATGATCACGCAACAGATACGCATCGGCACGCGCGGCTCAAAGCTCGCCCTTACCCAGGCCGATCAGGTTCGCCGTCGCATCATCCGGGCGCTCGGCTCGGATGACGACGGCGTGGTGCTGGATCGGATCACCACCTCCGGCGACCGCATCCAGGACCGCGTGCTCACCGATATCGGCGGCAAGGGCCTGTTCACCCGAGAGATCGAGGAGGCGCTGATCAGCGGTCGTATCGACTGCGCCATCCATTCCCTCAAGGACATGCCGGCGGCGGACCCGCCCGGCCTGGTGATCGCGGCGATTCCCGAGCGGGAAGACCCGCGCGATGCGTATCTGAGCGTGCATTTCGCCGACCTGGCCGCGCTTCCCCGGGGGGCGAGGCTCGGCACCGCCAGCCTGCGGCGACAGGCCCAGTCTCTGCACC
>JAYUBD010000422.1:0-16252 GCA_043740995.1 Caulobacteraceae bacterium
ACGGCGGCGGCGATTGCCGCGGTGTTTCTGAGGTTCATCAAGATCGACATGGGTTGAAATACTCCGTTCACCTAAAGCGAAAGTCCGTGCCCACGACTATGGTTCCCCACTCTGTGGATCTCGCCAGAGGCTCCAGAGGCGGGGTGAGTCGGTTCGAACCCGGATTTCAGACACCACCGTGAAGCCGTGGCGTTGATAGAGCCCGACATTGCGTTCCGTCTGGGTCTGCAGGAATGCCGCGCGCCCGACTCGATCCAGGCGGGCGGTCGCCGTGCGCAGCAGTCGGGACCCCACGCCATGTCCTTGCGCTTCCGGCGTGACACCTAGAAAGCTGAGATAGTCATGGGGGCGGGTCATCGGATGAGCCGTTTCCATGGCTCTCCGAATCAGGCTCAGCCGATTAAATCGTCGAACCCCAGTTGCGAACAGCAAGATCGGCAAGGCGCGCAGCTCGGTGATCAGCGGCGTGTCCTTCACGTCTTCCGATGAAATCCAAACCGCGGCGGCGCCGCCGGCGGGGGGGCGTTCAATCCGGGCGGCTCCACCAATCGCCAGGACGAGACGAAAAAAGCGGAGGCGCGCTGTGTCCCTTCGGGCGTCGTTCCGCAGGAACCAATCAAACATCACATCTTCGCTGAACGCGGCGGCGAGATCAGTCGCCACGGCGTCAAGGTCACCCGATAAGGCCAGGACGGGATGCTCCGCACCGCGTCGGATGGCCTCAATGTCCATCAGACCCGTTCTGAAACGGCAATGGCGGCCCGACATCCGGCGCGGATCAAAATGGAGAGCAGGCCATAGCCCGGCGCCGCGCGCGCGCCCCGCGCCACGGCGTCGTCCCGGTGAGCGAGTTCATCATCGCGGAAGCCGCTCAATTCCGCCGCCAGCCCGGGAGCCGAGTTCGCCAGCGCTTCGATCTGATCAGCGTAATGTTGCTCGATCACGCTTTCGACCGCTTCGGTGCAGGCATGCACGGCCCTTTCCCCCATCAGCGCCGTGCCGACGCCAAGCGCGAATCCCGCCACACGCCAGAGCGGCGCCAACAATGTCGGGCGCGCGTTCACCTGGGTTAACAGGGCGTCGAAATGGGCCAGATGCGCCGCTTCCTGCGCCTCGACGACGCCCAGCCGGGCCGCCAGCGCCAAATGGCGGGGAGAGCCAGACATCACCGCGCGTTGTCCCCGATAGATGTGCACCGCGCCAAGTTCGCCGGCCTGATCGACGCGTAGGATCCGTTCGAGGCGCGCCGCCGAGGCGCCGCGGCCCGCGGAGGCCGGGACGGGCGCGCTCATCGGCTCGCCTCGCGTGCCGAAATCAGGCTGGCGGCGGCCAGTCCCAGCGAGAACAGGCCGTTCCACGCCGCCATTGACAGCCCCAGAAACACCCAGGCCGCCTTGTCACAGGCCGGCGCGCTGACCGGTCCACCGTGCAGCAGACGCGATAGATCGGCGGCGCTGACATGGACCCCGCCACCGCTGCAGCTCGCCGGTCCCGGCCAGAACTTCCACTCGGCCCCGGCATGATAGGCGGCCAGCGCCGCGCCGCCCAAAAATATGAGACCCAGCAAGACGCAGACACCGGCACGCGCGGTCCTGGACGCCAGGCTCAGGGCGCCACCGATCGCGGCGACGGCGATCGCGGCCCAATAGACCTCGCGGGCTCTGAGACAGAGCGTGCACGGATTCAGATGTCCGAAGGTCTCGAAAGCGTGCGCCGCCGCCAGCATCGCGGAGGAGCTAAGGAGCGCCGCAAGGGGCCAATAGCGCACGAGAATTCTCATCGCCCTGATATGATGCAATTTCGCCCGGGCGTTAAGGGGGCTAATGGCGGCTTGGCGTCGTCGATGCCAAGGCTTTAGGGTCGCGGACACATCCGGTCCGCGCCACGTCGCGAGCCGCTGGAAGCGCGGCTGTCCACGGTGCACTCGCAATCAAAGTCGGGAAGAATGATCGATCATGGCGGCGCGGCAGGCAGTTTTGGGCATCGACCGGGGCGCGTTTTTTCACGGCACGCGCAAGGTATTTTCCGGCGTATCGTTCCTGCTGGACGACGCCACGACCGCCCTGGTTGGTGAGAATGGCGTTGGAAAATCCACGCTGCTCAAATGCTTGAGTGGGGAACTTGAGCTTAACAGCGGCAAGATCGTGCGTTCGCGCGGTCTAAGGGTCGGCGCGCTGCCGCAGGAGGTTCCCGAAGGCCTGGCCGTTCTGACGGTGCGCGAGGTGTTGGAGCTGTCGCTGGAACGGATCGGCGCGTTTGGCGAGGATTGGCGGATCGACGTCCTGCTGGACGAAGTCGGCGTCTCGGCAGAGGTGGCGAACAAGGCGTTCGGGGCGCTTTCGGGAGGGTGGCAAAGGCTGATTCTGATCGCCGGCGCGGCGCGGCTGGAAGCGCCGGATATCCTGATCCTCGACGAGCCGACGAATCACCTCGACATCAGTAATATCAATGTATTGGAGCGATGGTTGACGCAGGACTTTCGCTTGCCGATGCTGATCGTCTCGCATGATCGTGAATTCCTGAACCGCGTCAGCAGCCGCACCCTGTTCCTGCGGAGCGACGGCGCGCATGCGTTCAAGACGCCCTTTGCCAAGGCGCGGGAAGAATTGTTGCGCCGGGATGCGGCTTCGGGCGTGCGGCGCAAGATTGAGGAAAAGGAAATCAAGCGCCTCGAGCGTGTCGCCGCCCGCTATCACGTCTGGGGCGTGAAGAATTCGGATTTTCACAAGCGCGAAAAGGCGGTGAAGAGTCGAATAGACCATATTGAGAAATCCAAGACTCAGGTTTACGCCGCGCGAGAGCGGCGCCTGGAGTTGGGCGACGGCGAAATCGAGGCCAAGGTCGCCCTACGCGTGGCGGGATTGACCCTCAAGACGCCGGATGAAGCCCGCACGCTCCTGACCATTGATCGTCTCGCAGTGGCGTCGGGGGATCGGATCGCCTTGCTCGGTATCAATGGATCCGGAAAATCCAGCCTGCTTAGTATTTTGGCGAGGTCATTCGATTCCAGGGCCCAGCACTATGACAGCACCGCGATCATTCGTTTCAACCCGGCCTGTCGCCTAGTCTATTTCGATCAATCGATGCGCGATCTGCCGCTTGGGGAAAGCCTGATCGACTATCTGATGGCCGCCGAGGGCGTCACGGAACGCGATGCCACCCGTGCACTGGCACAGACCGGATTCGCCTTCGCGCGCTGTCGCGAGCCGATTCTATTGCTAAGCCACGGCGAACGGGCGCGGTTGATGTTCTTGAAATTGAAGCTTCTGCAGCCGAATTTCTATCTGCTGGATGAGCCGACCAGCCACCTCGATATTGAGGGACAGGAAGCCTTGGAGTCTCAACTGGAGGATTCCGAGACGGCGTGCATTTTTGTCTCGCACGACCGCTTTTTCACCCGCACCGCCGCCACGCGTTTCCTGGAAATCCGCAAGCGACGGCTCGTTGAAGTGGAAGATCCGGACGCCTTCTTCGACGCCCAAGCGTAGCATCGAGGCTGGGGACGAAGCCTGCCCCGCCGTGGGTTCTCGGTCTAAACGTGGTGCGCGGGAATGGTGGTCGAGGGCCAGGGGGCCGAGAGGTCGGCCAAGGCTGCGTCAATGCAGTCCACACTGGCGGCCAGATCTCCCCCGTCTGCGAAGGCAAAGGTGACCACGCCGCCGGGCGCCTCCCCGGGTGCGAACGTCAGGGCCAACAGTTCCAACACCGCCTCCTTGGCCTCGGGGCGCAGGTTGCGGCCACGCACGGTCGAGACATCGCCTAATTGGACGGCGGCGCGCACCCGCTCTCCGGCGCTGTCGCCTGACTCCCACCGGAAGCGGTTGAAGGCGATGGTCAGGCGCCGCGCGCGGGGCTCCCAGTGGATGTCGCCGATTCGGGTGACCGCGTCCTGCAGCGCCGCCGAGATCACCGCCAGATCATCAGGGTCCTGGGCGAGGAGGCGCAGCGCCTTGCCGGTATCCGCGCTCATAGCTCGGGCTCACTGTCGCCCGCGATCCGGCGTACCTGGGCGCCGCAGGCGGAGAGTTTCGCTTCGAGCCGCTCGAAACCACGATCCAGATGATAGACGCGGTGGACGATAGTTTCCCCACGGGCCGCCAGGGCCCCAATCACCAGACTGACCGAGGCACGAAGGTCGGTCGCCATCACCTGTGCGCCTTGCAGATGTTCGACACCCCGGACCCGCGCTTCACCCCCCGCCACCGTGATGTCGGCCCCCAGGCGCGACAATTCCGGCACGTGCATGAAGCGGTTCTCAAAAATCGTCTCGCGCACCACGCTCTCGCCGTCGGCCAGGGTCATCAGAGCCATGAACTGGGCCTGAAGGTCTGTCGGGAATCCCGGATAGGGGTCGGTCGCGATCTCGACGGCGTGCAGGCGTCGATCCGGATTGCGGCGGATGATGACGCCCATCGGCTCGCGCTCGACCTCGACACCGGCCTCCTCCATTTTCAGCAGCAGCGCCTCGATCAGATCGGATCGGGTATTGCTGAGGCGCACTTCGCCCCCCGCCATCGCCGCCGCCAGGGCATAGGTGCCCGTCTCGATCCGATCGGGGGTCACGGCGTGGGTCGCTCCCGATAGCCGCGCGACACCGCGAATGCGCACGGTCGGCGTTCCGGCGCCCTCGATGCGGGCCCCCATGGCGATCAGGCATTCGGCCAGATCGACAATTTCCGGCTCACATGCGGCGCACAGCAACACGGTCTCGCCCTGCGCCAAAACCGCGGCCAACATGGCGTGTTCCGTGGCGCCGACCGAACTGAACGGGAATTCTATCGTGGCGCCGCGCAGACCCCGGGGCGCCTGAGCATAGACATAGCCTTCGTTCAGATCGATGTGGGCGCCCAGGGCCTGCAGGGCGGCGAGGTGCAGATCCACCGGCCTGGCGCCGATGGCGCAGCCGCCCGGCAGGCTGACCTTGGCGTGGCCGCTGCGCGCCAGCAATGGCCCCAGCACGTTGAATGAAGCCCGCATCTGGCGAACCAGATCATAGGGTGCGAAGGCGCTGACGATTTCCGGGGTCGTGAGCGTGGTTTCCGCGCCGAGCGGGCCATCGGTTTCGATCACTTCCGCTCCAAGGCGCCGCAGCAATCTTCCCAGGAATCGGGTGTCGGCCAGGCGGGGCATATTGGTCAGGCGCAGAGGTTCGTCGGTGAGCAGACTGGCGGCCATCAATTTGATGGCGGAATTCTTGGCGCCGCCGATGGGGATCGTCCCCTTCAGTGGAACACCACCGGTGATGGCGATCCGGTCCATATGGCCCCTTGTTGCCGGTCCGCCGTGAGTCGCCGAGCCTTGTCTGACAGCCCTATTATCTGCCGCAAAGGGTGAGTGCCAGGGGGGCAGCGAAATCCCGCTCAAGATACGTCTATTCGATGGGTCTCGGGGCTTGTTTGCGCCGTCGCAGATTGTCGCGCAACGCGGTGGCAAGGCGGGCCTCACGCTCGAGGGTTGGGGGAGGCGCGGGCGGTTGGCTCGGCGGTTTTGGCGCTGCGGGCGACTTGGGGCTATCGGTCATCCCCGCGCCCTACGCCGGTCATCGACCGGGTCAAGCGCCGATTTCGCTTTCCACCGCCCTGCGGTTTCGCTAACAGGCGGCTTCCCCTGTTCGGGAACGCCGCCGTAGCTCAGTGGTAGAGCGCATCCTTGGTAAGGCTGAGGTCGTGGGTTCGATTCCCCCCGGCGGCACCATGATATCGAACAGTCAGGTCCGGCAAACCGCAAGACCGGGTTAAGCCGCGTTGATAGGCCGTCACTTTCCCAAAGAATTCAGCCATGATGGCGCAACCGAAGTATGCAGGTGGCGAGGCGCGCGTCCTTGCCTTAAAACGCCTACCGGGTCGGTCGCGGTGAGGGGTATTTCAGAATGCTGTGGAACGGGTTCCTTCAGTCCGCGAAACGATTTCCGGACCGTCCGGCGCTCGTGGCGCAAGGGAACACCCTGAGCTATCGGGCCCTATCCGATCTGGCCCTCAGCATCGCCGCTACTCTGCAGGCGCACAGCAACGCGCAAGCGCCACAGCTTGCCGCAATATTCGCCGATCGGTCAGCGACAGCGTTCGCGGGTGTCCTGGGTATTTTGCTTTCCGGACAGGGCTATGTCCCGCTCAATCCGGGTCTGGCGTCGGACCGCACACGGGGAATGTTCGATCGGTCAGGCTGCCGGGCGGTCATCGTCGATACCGCCGCGATCACGCAATTGAACACGATCCTGGATGGCGCGGCATCGACGCTCGTCCTGGTTCCGGAGGGGGAGGGCGAGGCGGTGGAGGGGCTGAGGACAAGGTGGCCCGAACACCGATTCATCGCTCGGTCTGACTTCGAAGCCCCCGAGGGCTGGCGAGAACCTCCATCCGACCCGGACGCGATTGCCTATCTGCTGTTCACCTCCGGCAGCACCGGGATTCCAAAAGGCGTGATGGTCGCCCATCGGAACGTCACGGCTTTCATAGACCACATGGTCGATCTCTATGACGTAGTCGAGACGGATCGCTTCTCGCAAATGTTTCAGCTGACCTTCGACCTGTCGGTTTTCGACATGTTCGTCTGCTGGGAGCGGGGGGCGGTCCTCTGCTGTCCTTCGCCCCGGCAACTACTCAGCCCGGGCCGATTCATTCGGGAGTCGGGCCTCACCATCTGGTTCTCTGTGCCGTCCGTCGTGATCTTCATGAAGCAGTTCGGCGCTCTAAAACCGGACAGCTATCCAGGGCTGCGGCTCAGTCTGTTTTGCGGCGAACCCTTGCCCGTGGCCTCGGCCCAGGCCTGGCGCGCGGCGGCGCCCAATGCACCGCTTGAGAATCTTTACGGTCCCACCGAACTGACGATCGCCTGCACCCGATATCGCTGGGTTGATGATCGCTCGCCCGTTGACGCGGAACTGGGCATTGCGCCGATTGGCGAGGCCTATCCAGGCATGACGGTGCTGGTGGCGAACGAGGCGCTGATCGAGGTCGAGCCCGGTGAGACCGGCGAATTGCTGATGACCGGACCTCAGATGACGCTGGGTTATTTCAACGACCCCGAAAAGACCGCCGCCGCCTTCGTGCGACCGCCTGAGCGGACTGAAACCTATTATAGAACCGGTGATCGGGTGCGGCGCGCTTCACCGACGCGCCCGATGGTTCATTTGGGTCGGCTCGACTTTCAGATCAAGGTGCTGGGTCACCGGGTGGAGTTGGGCGAAATAGAAGCGGTGGTCAGGGAGGTCAGCGGAATGGATGGGGTCATCGCCGCCGGTTGGCCCGCCACTGACAGCGGGTTCGGCGGAATCGAAGTGTTTGTGGAAGGTGATATCGATCCGATTGAACTGCGGCTCCGGATCGGCGGGCGCTTGCCCGACTATATGACCCCGCGCCGTATCCACCCCATGTTGGCGCTGCCGAAAAACGCCAATGGTAAGTTTGATCGCAACGCCCTAAATTGCCTGTTGGCGGGGGGAGTATGAGATGGTGCAGGTCGATGAGAATGTCGTGCGCGCAGCGCTATCTGACTATCTCGTCGGCCTGAAGTCGGGCTTTGACGGTGATGTTCAGTCCTTGGGCGACGACGTCGATCTGCTGTTTGACGGGTTGATTGATTCGTTAGGACTCCTGGGCCTGCTGGCGTCGCTCCGTGATTCGTTTGGAGCGGACCTTGATTTCGAGGACCTCGATCCCGAGGAGACGACCATTGTCGGACCTCTTTGCCGATATATCGCAAAGCGGGCGGATAGATCGCGAGAGTATGCCGATTGTTGAGTGCGAATGAGTTCTGACCGGGTAAGCCAGTCCTTGACGACATACCGCTCCCCGCCAACCGACAAACCAATGGTTCGCTGGCGCGGGTTTGAGCCCTTTCGCGGCGATTGCGACGCGTTGTCGATCATGGTCCAGGAAGCCTGGCGGGACGACCCGGCGGCCTTGCTATACGACGCGCGATTTTTGAAATCGCAGTTCGAGTCTCCCAAAGCCAGCCTCGATCTCGCGCCGACGCTCTATAAAGATGGGCAGCCGGCGGCGTTCGTGGCGGGATTTCCGCGTCAGGTTATCGTCGAAGGCCGCACGCGCAGTCTGGCGATTTCCGCCTATCTCAGCGTCGCGCCGGCGTTCAAGAGGTTCGGCCTAGGCGCCGTCGCCCTGCGGGTGCTGGTGGAACAGGTGGCCGTCGCCGGGCATGACGGAGTGATCGTCTATTGTGTCGATGGCGGACCGATGAACGCCATCACCCTGGCCGTCGGCGCCCGGCTCGACGTCGCGGTCAAGTCGATTTTCACGGTGCGCCATCTGTCGCGACCGCTTTTTCCCCGGAAGACCGGGGCGCTAAACGAATCGCACCCGGACCTTCTGGTCGAAACCCTGGTGGGACTGGGCGCGCGTGCGCAAGCCTTCGCCGCCGTGGGGCGCCAATGGTCGATTGAGGAGGCGGCCTGGCAATGCGCGGGTCCCTACGCCATCGCCGAGCGCCTGCAGAGCGGACCGCGTATCGGGCTACTGACCGGGCGATGCGTACATACAGCCGCCGGTGCGCAACCGATGGTGTTGCTTATCGAGGATATTCTCTGGGGCGATCTGGAACCGGACGAATGCGCACTTCTGCTCAGCCGTTTTCTGGATCGCGCTTCGGCGCGGGGCGCCCAACTGGCCGTGACGCCAGACCTCGGCTATGCCAATCTGACGCCGTTGCGCGCCGCGAGATTTCGCCCCAATCAACGTGTGCTGAATACCTATCTGTTTTCCTTCGACGGCGAGTTTCCCGCGGAACCTCTGCAGGCGATGTACGTCAAGGTATTCTAGGTGGGATGAAAAGGCGATGACCCTCATCGAGGCGCTGGAGCGCCTTAAAATGCCGGGGCCTGAAGGGGGAAGACTCCGGCGCGTGCGCCTGGCCTGCGGATTCACGCCGCTACACCTTGAAACCTTCGCGGCAGCGCACATGCGGGTCGCTGACCCGACTAATCAGGTCGTTATCGAGACGGGCGATTACGGCGATCTCGCCGTTCAGTTGGAGACCATGGCCTGCGCGGACCTCGACACTGTGCTTGTGGTGATTGAATGGGCCGATCTGGACCCGCGCCTTGGCATCCGCGCGCTGGGAGGCTGGCGGCCCGACGACCTAACCGACATACTGGGGACGGTGCGCGGCCAGGCTGACCGCCTGGCCGAAGCGATCGGACGGATCGCCGCGACCGCGGTCGCCGTGGTCGCCATGCCAACCTTGCCAATTCCTCCTCTGTTCTCGACACGATCCGCGCAAGCCGGCGCGCCGGAGATGGCGCTTCGGGGAATGGTCGCCACGCTCGGCGCGACCCTGGCGGCGTATCCCAGGGTCCGTATGGTCTGCGGCCAGACCATCGACACGCGCTCGCCGCTTGCCGAACGCTTCGATCCGCGATCGGCATTGGCCGCTGATTTTCCCTACAAGCTGCGGCACGCATCGTTCCTGGCCGGCACTATGAGCGAACTGGCATCACCTCCGGCGCCCAAAAAGGGCGTCATTACCGATCTGGATGACACGCTTTGGGCGGGTCTGCTGGGCGAAATTGGCGTGGACGGCATCGCCTGGTCGCTTGAACAGGGAGCCCAGTTGCACGGGCTGTATCAACAACTCTTGGCGTCCCTGGCCGCCGCCGGGGTCCTGGTGGGCGTGGCTAGCAAGAATGATCTCGGTTTGGTCGAGCAGGCGTTCGGGCGTCGGGACCTGACGCTGGGCATTGACGCCGTTTTCCCGATCGCCGCCGGGTGGGCGCGCAAATCCCAATCGGTTGGTCAGATCCTGGAGGCCTGGAATATCGGACCGGACGCGGTCGTGTTCATCGATGACAGCCCCATGGAAGTGGCGGAGGTGCGGTCGGCGTTTCCAAAGATGGAATGCCTTATTTTCCCGACAGGCGACGCCCGCGCGACATTTGAGTTGCTCCATCGCCTACGCGACCTGTGCGGAAAGACGGGACGTCAGAAGGAAGATGCCCTGCGGCTCGCCAGCCTTCGCGCGGGGGAACCTTTTCGCCTGGCCCAGAGCGAGCCGGGCGGCGCGTCGGACGGTTTTTTGAGGGCGGCGGCGGGCGCCCTGGAGTTCGAATTGGATGGCGGTGTTGATGACACGCGCGCCTTTGAGTTGATCAATAAGACCAACCAATTCAATCTCAATGGCCGCGGGCTGGGCGAAGCGGCGTGGCGGCATCATCATGGGGCGGATGGCGCGTTCATGCTGACCGTTGGCTATCGCGACAAGTTTGGCGACCTGGGGAAGATCGGGGCGCTGCTGGGGCGCGTCGCCAAGGACGAAGTATACGTCGATGCCTGGGTGTTGAGCTGCCGCGCTTTTTCAAGACGGATTGAGCACCACTGCATCAAAGCCCTTTTTGACCATTTTCCTGTTAAGAGGATCACGTTCGATTTTGTCGCAACCCCCCGAAACGGCCCAATCCAATCCTTCCTTGCCGGATTGACCGACCTCTCGGCGGCGAAGTCGCCAAGCTTTTCACGAGAAGGGTTCTTTGCCCGGGCCCCCGCCATGTTCCATTCGATCGCCTAGGCCACAGTGAGTAGATCATCGATGACGAGTCGCGAAGCGCACCTGCAACGGTGCTTTTCATCCCTGTTTCCGGCGCTGTCCCGGGCGCAAATTCTCGCGGCCTCGCCCGATACGGTCGCCGATTGGGATTCCCTGCGCGCCGTCACATTGATTTCCATGGTCGAGGAGGAGTTCAATGTCGAAATCGAACCCACGCTCTGGCCGGACCTGGGATCATTCGCCGCCATCCTGAACTATCTCGATGAGCGGGCTCTGGTCATTTGATGGCCAGCGATCAGCGCTACAGCTACGAATACGAGCCAAGCAAGCTCAAGGGATTGAAGAACCGGCTTCTGCAATTGGCGGCGCGGTTCGTGCCGGGCGGCGCCACCTTTCGGGTAAGGATGCATCGGGCCCGCGGCGTCAAGATCGGCGACAATGTCTGGATCGGCTATGATGCGATCATCGACACGTCGAAGCCTTGGACGGTGACCATCGAAGACGGCGCCCATATCGGCATTCGAGCGATCATCATTGGCCACTTCAGCGATACCGCGGGCGTGAAGATCGGTCGATGGGCCTTCATCGGTCCAGGCGTCATCATCATGCCCAATGTCGAGATCGGCGAGGGGGCGGTGGTTTCCGCCGGCAGCGTGGTGACGCGGTCGGTGCCGCCGTTCACCGTGGTGCAGGGCAATCCAGCCGTTCCCGTGGCCAAGACCGACGTCCCGATGGGCTTTCTATCCGTGAAGGCGTTCGCCCGACAGCTGAAGCCGATCTCCGCCGGCCCGGCCCGCGCGACAACCCCGGACCCGAGACCCGCCGGATCGACCGGTTCGCCCTGACGCCGAACGCGGCGGCGACCTACCCCAGGTCGCCTGACGCACGGTTCCGCGACCCCGATCGCCACCGGAAAAACGAAGCGGCGAGGCCGGTCGCGTGGGCGACGGCGTTGCGCAGCGTAGCCGCCTCGCGCCCGGCCACCCAGATCGCCACGGCAATCGCGGCGACCGCATCAAGACCCGCCATGATCAACGACGCGCGTTCATAGGCGACAGCGCCGCCGATAATCACCGCCGAGCCGACAATGAACGCGGCGAAGCGGTCGAAGCCGGTCCAAAAGGGGCGCTCGGTGTTGCGATTGAGCAGGATCAAAGCGACGATGATCGACGCCAGTTCGCCGAGGGTGAACCCCGCCACTAGGCCCGGCAGTCCGCCCACCAGCCAAACGCCGGCAAAGGCCCCCGGAAAGGCGAGCAGCCGCGCGGTGTTGCTGGCCAGGACCGTTCGGCTGCGGCCCAGGCCCAGGGCCACGGTTGTCGGCCAGACGATCAGAAACCGCGTGGTCTGCAGGACGCCAATGAGGGCGATGATCACCGGCGCCTCGGCATAGCGCGCGCCATAGAGAAAGGGCACGGCGAGCGGCGCCACCACCGCAAAACCCGCCGACATCGCCAGGGCCAAAAGCAGAGTCTGGCCTCCCAACCGATCGCTGACGTCGTTTCGTCCCGCGCTGTCATCGCGCCGCGCGGCGATCATCGGAACATAGAGAACGTGGATGTAGTTCATCAACACGGCGGCTGGATAGTAGACCAGCAGCAGGACGGCCGAATAGAGCCCCAGGGCTTTGAAGCCCAGAGTTCTGGCCACGATCGGTCTGTCCCCCTGGGACCCGATGAACAACATCAGGCCAGTCAGGATCAGGGGGGCGGAGAACCGACGGAGGCGGGGCGCATGCTCGCGGACATAGCCCAGCACATAGCGTCGTTCGGCTTGCAGATGAGAGACAAGCACCATGACCACTGAGCGGGTGATCAGGCCATAGAGGATGGCGGTGAAGTCATGGGTGATCCAAGCGGCGGTGACCGTCGCCATCAGCCCCGCCGCCTCCGACGTCATCATACAGATCGCCTCGCCGCGAAAATCCTGACGTCGCTGCCATCGGCGGATGTCCAGATGCAGGAATCCGAGGATCAGCGGCGACACCGCCAGGATCATCAGGCCATCAGCCAGGCGGGGCGCCTTGTAGAAGGCCGCTACGGGATTGGCCAAAGCGACCAGCAAGAAGGCGATCAGCAGGCCGCGACCGACATAGACCAAATGCACCAATTTCTGAACGGCGGAGGTGTCGCCGTCGCGATCCTGAATCAAAAAACGGTCGCTGCCGGTGTCGCTGATCATATCGAAGAAAGCGCCGGTGACCACCAGCGTAGCCGCGAGACCCAGCTGCTCGGGACCCAATAGCCGGGCCAGGGCGACATACCGCAGCAGGGCCGCGACCTGCGAAAGCCCCGATGCCGCGAAGAACAGGCCCGCCCCTTGGCGCGCCGAGGGCGCTCCCTCCGAGATCGAGGCATCGGAGGGGACCGGTAAATCGCGATCGGGTGTCTGAAGCGTCATGTTGCGTCCGAGGCGGCGCCGATCCGGTCGGCAGGCATGGCCTTACGGAAGCGCGGCGCTTTGCAAAAGGGGCAAACGTCAAGAGCGGGACAATTGGCGCGTCCGCAGCCAGGGCAGCGGCAATCTGTCTCGCGACACGCAAGATTGATCCATGTATGTCCAGCGCGCGCCAAGGGGATGCGCCACGTGAACGACCTACGAGGGACGATTAGAGTAACGGCGGACACCAATGAGTAAATTAAAGTGTATGAGTCTTGTGGCGGCGTTTCTAATGGCATACGGAAACAGCGTCGCGCAGACCGTTAGTAATACGAAGGAATTGTTGACCGCATTAGGGCGTGCCCAACAAGGCGCAGTGATAAGCCTGAATCCAGGCCTCTATCAGGGAGTTGATATTCAACATTTCAACGGTTACGTCACGATTACGTCGGCGAGCCTCAGTGACCGAGCTGTATTAGGCGACTTGTATCTTAGATACAGTAGCGGCGTTAACTTGAACAACTTGATTTTCGATACGACCTACATGCCGACCAGTATCTGGGGGGGCGCGGTGACGATCCCCTTTCAGGTGGCCGATTCGAAATATATCAGGCTGGATCACCTGCTGGTTCATGGGTCGCCGACTGGCACCCTGGCGACCGACAATTCTGGCATCATCGTCAGGGAAAGCGATCACGTCACGGTTTCAAACACCGAATTCACCCACATTCACAGCGCAATCAATCAAATAAATAACACCTATCTGACAATTCGTAACAATCAGTGTCATAATTTGAGAGATGACTGTGTCAGAGGTGGAGGATCGAACTATGTGACGATCAGCTACAATCACTGTTCGTCAAATCATCCCGACGGTGCGACCGATCCCGACCATCCTGATTGCGTTCAATTTTGGACCAGCGGTACAGCGGCGGCGGCCCACGATATATATATTGGATATAATACCTACGAACGGGGGACGGGCAACGTCACGCAAGGGATATTTGTCCGGGACGAAACCTTGACGATGCCATATCGCAACCTGGTCATCGAAGGCAATGTCACCAAAGGCGCGAGTGGCGCGGGGGTTTCGGTGGATGGCGCCATTAACCCCATTGTTCAGAACAACTATTCCTGCGCCTATCCTGATTGGGTGTCCGGAATGGCTGTGCGAAATACGCAGGGCACGTTGTTTCAAAACAATTCGGCGACCAATTACGGATATGAAAACAACACGGCACTGCTATCCGTGAACAATCACACGATCGGCTTCTGTCCCTGAGGCCCTACGTCCCGCCGATCCTCTCGCGCCGACGCGAGAGGATCCCCATCTCTCCGGAAGGGCGATGATCGTCGGTGGGAAGGCCCCTTCGGATGACTCTTTTTCTGAACATCATTTGGTTCATCTTCGGAGGATTCATCGGCGGCCTGCTATGGTTATTGGCGGGGTGTGTGCTGGCGGTCACCGTCGTGGGCCTGCCGTGGGCGGGCGCCGCCTGGAGGATCGCAGGCTTCGCGTTCGCGCCGTTTGGCCGGCAGGTGGTGTCTCGACGCGGCGAACCTTATGATTTAGGGACGGGCGATATGGGTCTGGCCTTGAACATTGTGTGGTTGGCGCTGGGAGGGTGGTACATCGCGTTGAGCCACGTGCTGATTGGCGCCGCGCAGATGGTGACGATCATCGGCATTCCTTTTGGATTCCAGCATTTTAAACTGGCGATGCTTGCACTCGCCCCGGTCGGCAAGACCGTCGAGCCCCACGGCAGTTGGGGGTGAGCCGGTGAGCATCGTCATCACCGGCGGCACGAGGGGCATTGGCCTGGCGATTGCGCGCCGCCTCGCCAAGCCTGGGGAGACCCTGATTCTGGGTTTTCACACCGACGAAGCCGCCGCCGCGTTGGCAAAGGCTCAGATCGAGCTGACGGGTGCGACCGTCCACACGGTGCGGGCAGACATCGGCTCCATCGAAGGCGCCGCTGAACTGCTGGCGCGGGCATCGACGGGGGGAGAGTCCATCTCCTGCCTGGTCCACAATGCCGCGATGATCTATCCGACGTCGCTGTTGCACGCGGATCCGGCGCAATTCACTCAGGCGGTGCATACCAATGGCCTCTCCCTGCTTTTCCTGACCCAGGCGGCCTTGCCACTGTTGCGGCGCGGCAGCAGCATTATCCTCATCAGCAGCGCGGGGGCGCGGCAGGCCTCGCTAGGCTATGGCGCCCTGGGGACCGCCAAGGCTTTGGCCGAGAGCATCATGCGCTATCTGGTTCCGGAGCTGGCGCCCCTGGGCGTTCGGATCAATGCGGTCGCCCCGGGCCTGGTCCGTACTGATTCGGTATCTGGCATGACGGGGGGACAGGAGGCGGCGGAGCGTCTGTTCGAACGCGCCGCGCGGACCAACCCGTCCGGCCGCCTTACCGAGGCGGATGACTACACGGCGGCGGTGGCTTTTTTGGCGAGTCCCGAAGCCGGCTTCATCCAGGGTCAGGTTATTCATGTGAACGGTGGTAGTTTCGTCCGGTAGGTTTGCGATCAGACGCAGGTCGTCGACGGAAGATAAGGCTATATCGCGTGGATTTTCTTGAGCGAGAATAATGGAAAATGGCAGACTACAGACTGCACGATGCGGAGGCCAACACGAAGTTTGGCCTATACCTTTCCGCCGTAGAAAGACAAGCCCTGATTCGCGCACACGAAATGACTCCAGCGCCTACACTGGCAATGGATGTCGGCGTCGGGGGAGGGCGGTGGTCGTATTTGCTGCGTGAACGTGGTTGGAAAATCATTTGCACTGATATTCATCCCGTCACGATTAGCCATTGTCATGGGCTAATGCCTGAGGCGACCTGCGTTTTGGTTCAGCCTACGGACACCTCGTTGCCGTGTGGAACCGGCGAGGCGGGTATAATCGTCTGTCTCGAGGTCTTTCAAGTCGTTGGCGCGTCTTGGTTTATAGCGGAATCCAGTAGAATCCTCTCGGATGGTGGACTTATTGTTGGTGAATTCAATAATAAATGGTCATGGAGGGGAGTGTTGCATCATGCGGTAAGTAGATTTTTAGGAAAATTTGACTATTACAGCAAATCATATTTAACGTGGAAGCGAGAGTTGCGGGATATAGGGTTAGAAATAGTTTTTGAGGTCGGGCTGGCGTGGTTTCCACTTGGTCGACGGAGTAATTCTCCGCTTGTCGAATGGGGTGCACGCCTTGAGCGGGTGCTCGGATTGCGCCGGTTGCCGAATTTCAGTCCGACAGTCGTCTTTATCGCGCGAAAGAAGGCCGTCGTGGAGCGGCCTTCAACCTGAGGCATCCGCCCCTGGACGCCGGGTATTTTCAAAAACCACATCCTTCAGTTTCATCGGTGCACTTCGTGGCGGC
>JAYUBD010000423.1:0-5289 GCA_043740995.1 Caulobacteraceae bacterium
TCAAAAGAAAGTCCGACCATGCCCTATGTCGAAGACCGCGTCGTCCATGATGCCGATTCCCATCTGATGGAAATGTATGATTGCCTGGATCCCTGGTTCGATCCCAGGCTACGGGCCGCCTTCCACGATCTCCCGATTTACCAACACAAGGTCGGGGACGGGCGCTGGGCGCAGGCCGCGCGCCGAAAGCAGGCTGATGCGAATTTCCGGGCGGGCGACGCTGAAAATATTCTCCTCCGTAAAAATTACGAGGCCTTGGGCGCCTTTGATCGCGAGGATCGACCCAAGGCGGTCGATCTGCTGGGCTTCAGCAGCCAGCTCGTGTTCACCACCTTTTGCCTTGGAAATTTTGGCCTGGACAATGGTCCGGATGTCGATCTCGCGTATGCCGCCGCCCAGGCTCACAATCGGATGATGACCGACTTCTGCGCCATTGATCGTAGGTTACTGGCGACGGCCTATGTGCCGTTGTCGGACTTCCAACGCGCCAGGGCGACGGCGGAAGAAGCGATTCGATTGGGCGCCAAGGCGCTGCTCATTCCGTCGTCCTGCCCGCCCACCCATTCGCCCAGCCACATCGGCCTCGATCCGGTATGGGCGCTTGCCCAGGAAGCCGGCATCCCCATCCTCTTTCATGTGGGCGGCGAGGATAAGCTGCAGGCGGGCTATTTCGAGAACGGCCTGCCGCGGGTGAAGGATTTTCACGGCGGAGAAGAGAATTTCACCTCGATCAGTTTCATGGCCATACCCGGTTCGGTAATGCAGACTCTGGCGGCGATGATCATTGACGGGGTGATGGATCGCTTCCCGCGGTTGAAGTTCGGCGCCATCGAATTGGGGGCTTCATGGTTGCCAGGCTGGATGCGATTCATGGATTCCGCACACGCAGCCTTCTACAAAAACGAGGAGCGCCTGCATCGTCTCTCGGCGCGCCCCAGCGAAATCGTCCAACGTCAGGTGCGGGTGACCCCATATCCGCACGAAGATGCGGGGTGGCTCATTCGCGAGAGCGGCGATGCGGTCTGCCTGTTTTCATCGGACTTCCCGCATGTGGAAGGGGGGCGCAACCCACTGAAGCGATTCGGTGATTCGTTGGTAGGGACGCCGGCCGCCGCCGCCGAGCGCTTCTATTCGGCGAACTTTGTCGATCTGATGGGGGAAGGATTGTCCGCGGATTTGCGCCAACCCGCAGCCACTGCGGTAGCGGCCTGAATTGATCAGTCCGACGCCGGCGCCATTCTGCTTCGCTTAACCTGGACAGCCCGGCGGGCGCGTGTTCACGTTCACGCGCCATGACTCACATGCACGATCACGCCCATCATCATCGGCCCGGCCATCACCATGCCCACGCTCCAACTTCATTTGGCGCCGCTTTTCTGATCGGAATCATACTCAACTCAGCTTACATTGCCGCCGAGGCAATCTATGGAGTCCTCTCCAACTCCCTCGCCCTCCTCGCTGACGCGGGGCACAATTTCGGGGATGTGCTGAGCCTTGCCGTCGCATGGTTGGCCGCTTGGCTGGCGCGCAAAGCCCCAAGCGATCGTTACACCTATGGCCTGCGTGGCTCCTCAATCCTGGCGGCGCTCAGCAACGCCGTTGTGCTGCTTCTGGTCACGGGCGGCATAGCCTGGGCGGCCATTCTGCGTCTGTTACATCCCTCTCCGTCCGTCGGAACGACCATTGTTCTCGTCGCTTTGGGTGGCGTGGTGGTAAACGGGGCCACGGCGATGATGTTCGCGTCGGGACGCAAGGGCGATCTCAACGTCCGCGCCGCGTTTCTGCACTTGGCATCCGACGCCCTGGTCGCCGCCGGCGTCGCCGGCGCGGGCCTGCTGATATTGATCACCGGCTGGACCTGGCTGGATCCGGTGGTGAGCCTGGCCATAGGCGGGATCATCGTCGCGGGTACATGGTCGTTGATGCGCGAATCGTTGGACTTGGCTCTCCACGCCGTTCCGATGGGCGTGGATCGCCAAGCCGTAAGTAACTATTTGGCGCGGCTGCCCGGCGTGCTTGAGGTTCACGACCTCCACATCTGGGGCATGAGCACCACCGAAACCGCCCTCACCGCCCATCTCGTGCGCCCGAACGGCGCGACCGACGACAGCCTGCTTCATGCGGCATGCGAGGTGCTGAAGACCCGGTTCGGCATCCACCACAGTACGCTGCAGATGGAGACCGGAGCGGGGGATCAACCCTGCGCCCTGGCGGCTCATGACGTCGTCTAAAGCGCGAAAACGCACTTTCCCAATGGCGACGACCATCCTTCCGAACACGCGGCAGAGCGATCGCAGAATGGTACCACCTCTCGGGCTCGAACCGAGGACCTCTAGATCCACAATCTAGCGCTCTAACCAACTGAGCTAAGGCGGCGTAACGAAGAACGCACGGTTTAGGCGCGACCGCGCCGACGATCAAGCGGCGCCGTCGGTTCGGCGGAGGATAGCGACCCGCAAAATGTATGCGTGCGCGGACCGATCCGTCCCCGGCCAGCCGAGACCACAAATCACAAGCCCGGCGCAAGCGCGCCACACCCATACCGAAACAAAAAACCCCCGGAGGCCGAGCCTCCGGGGGTGACTATTGGCGCGTGGACCTCCCGCTATTCCTTGGCGATCTGGAACCGAACGGGGATGTTGACTCGCGCGCCGCCAACGGGGGCGCCGTCTCTGGTTTGCGGCCGCATTTGGAAATAACGCGTCAGTTTAAGCGCCGCTTGGCCAAATTGCTGATCAGATGGCTGTTCAGAAACGACGGAACAATTGACGACCGTGCCTTTGGCGGTAACTTCGCAGGTGAGTTCAGCGCGGCCACTGACTTCCAATCGCTGCGCCCGCTCCGGATAGGCGCTGGCGACCTGATCACCCGTCGGCTTGCGGAACCAGTCAGGACTGCTGATCACCGACGGTCGTGGGGGCGCCGCAGGCGCCGCGATCACCGGCGGAGCTGGCGGGACGGGCCTCGGCCTTTCCACAGGCGCCAGATTCAAGGTCGGCGGAGCCGGCACATTGAGCGGAACCGCGACCGGCGGACGGGGCTGAACCGGTGGCGGCGTCGGCAGGTTCTTGGGCGGCGGCGGCGGTGGCGGCGGAGGTGGAGGCGGCGGTGGCGGTTTGATCAACTGCGCATCCGTTTTCTCATCGGTAAAGCTCTGGAATTCCGTATGGAATTTCCACTGCCACAAATAGTATCCGATGATCCCATGAACCACGATCGATAGGCCAATGGCGATGATCACGCCATTGTTCCGACGAGGGCGCGGCAGATCGAATGGGTTATGCGAGGGATGGGCGATGTCGATGGGTTCGAGGTTCACTGGAGGGCTATCGGTCATTACTTTAATCCCGACTTGTCCTCGCCCACCAGGGCGACACTGTAAAAGCCGTTATCCTGGAGCTTGTTCATCACGGCCATGAAGCTCTCATAAAGAACATCCTCGTCGCCACGAATGAATATTCGTTCGTTGCCAGGATTTGCGCCACCCACGGCCTTGCGGAGATCATCTCCGAGTTGGTCCATGTCGGTCGAATTGTCCCCGACGAACACACGACCGTCCTTCTTGATGGAAATATAGATAATCTTGGGTGGTTTGCGGGCGGGCTTGGCGGCCGCCGGCGGCAGAGCGACCTTGATCGTAACGCTGGCCAAAGGCGCGGCCACCATGAAGATGATCAAGAGGACCAGCATCACGTCCACGAAGGGCGTCACATTGATCGAGGCGTTCTGCGCGACGTCGTACCGGCCGCTGCCACCCCCTGAGAGTTTAGCGGCCATGGGCCTTACGCCCCCTTGTCGAGTTGCCGCGAGATCGCGTTGATCAACTCGGCGACAAACCCTTCAGACCTGGCGCCGTAGCCGGTAATCATCGTCTGGAAGAGATTGTAGAAGATAACCGCGGGGATGGCGGCGAACAGGCCGATGCCGGTGGCGAGGAGGGCCTGGGCGATACCCGGGGCGACGACCGCGAGGTTGGTGGTGTTGGTGTTGGCGATGCCGATGAAGGAATTCATGATTCCGTAAACAGTGCCGAACAGACCGATGAACGGTGCATTGGCTCCGACCGATGCTAGGAACTGCATCCCCCCCGACAGACGGCGCGCGAGCGATGATTGGACGGCGCCAATAGCGGAAGACGCCCGGTTGATCGTGGAGTCGCGATGCTCACCAGACACTTGCAGGCCGGCCTGACGCGAGAGTTCAACCTCGGACGCCGCGGCTGCGGCCATGTCGGCCATTGGATTGCCGGCAAACTCCTCGGACTCCGAAATTCGGCCCATGTCGTTGATCGACTTGGCGCCCCGGAAGGTTTCCAAGAAGGCATCGGACGACCGGCGGAGCCCGTTGAATTCCACCAACTTAATCACCAGCAGCATCCATGTGCCGACAGAGCAAAGCAGTAGGCCGATCATGACCAGCTTCACGACGAGGTCGGCCTGCAAGAACATGACGACGGGGGTCAGTTTGCCGTTCGCGGCGCCCCCGACCTTCAAGCCTTCGGCGTTCTCAGACGATGGGGGCGCGGCGGCGTCGGGCGCGGCGGCGGGTGTCGCCGCGACCGGCGCGGCGGCTGCGGCCGGCGCGGCGGCGGGCGCTGTGGTTTGAGCCACGGCTGGCGCGCTCATCAAAAGCGCCATGGCGCCGACGAGAGCTAGACTGAGAGAGGATCGTTTCATATCGCGCATCTGGCGGCGTTTCCTGCTTGATCGAGCACATTGGATTTGAGAGCGCCCGCGAATTTGCGGGACACCCTGGGCGTTACCGCCCTGTTAGACTTGCGGCAGGGGTCCTTTGGCAACCGATTTTTTTTGCGTCAAGGGCCTCCGCCCGCCCACTTTTTTGCGCGCCCACAAAAAGATCGACGATAATAATGCGATGCAGCAAATTTTATTGACCAAATTTCGCATATAAATTCCGGTGTTTCGATTGGAATTGGGATTAAATATTTGCAATGCAGCATAGACATTGCTCCCTGCATCATCGGTTAAATGCCGAGCCGTTTGAGGCGGCGGCTTACGGCCATCTCGTCTGGACATTCCCGAAGTCTGGTACGCCAGTGATGCTGTTGCGAAAATCACCCGAAAATGCCGGTCAATCATTTGAGGCGTTTTCGCGGCTCGACGCGGTTTGGCGCCTTGCTCCGCACCGTGTGCGGGACCGCCCTCGGTCGCCTGACAAGGCCGACGAGGCGATGGTGCCTGGGGGCGGATTCGAACCACCGACACGCGGATTTTCAATCCGCTGCTCTACCAACTGAGCTACCCAGGCCCAGGGTTGGGAGGGCGGTCT
>JAYUBD010000424.1:0-1534 GCA_043740995.1 Caulobacteraceae bacterium
CCTGGGCGACATGGACTTCAAGGTCGCCGGCACCGCCGACGGCATCACCTCGCTGCAGATGGACATCAAGATCGCCGGCATCACCGAGCAGATCATGAAACAGGCGCTCGCCCAGGCTAAGGGCGGCCGCGACCACATCCTCGGCGAGATGAACAAGGCCATGGAAGCGCCGCGCCACGAGCTCGGCGAGTACGCGCCGAAGATCGAGACCATCAAGATCCCGGTGGAAAAGATCCGCGAAGTGATCGGCACGGGCGGCAAGGTGATCCGCGAAATCACCGCGGAGACCGGCGCCAAGATCGACATCGGCGAAGACGGCACGATCAAGATCGCGGCGGCCGAGCAGTCCAAGATCGAAGCCGCCAAGACCTGGATCAAGTCGATCACCCAGGAAGCGGAAGTCGGCCAAATCTACACCGGCAAGGTCGTCAAGATCGTCGACTTCGGCGCCTTCGTGAACTTCTTCGGCGCCAAGGACGGTCTCGTCCACGTCAGCCAGATCGCCAACGAACGCATCGCCAAGGTCGGCGACGTCCTCACCGAAGGCCAGATCGTCAAGGTCAAGCTCCTCGGCTTCGACGACCGCGGCAAGACCCGCCTCTCGATGAAAGTCGTCGACCAGACCACCGGCGAAGACCTCACCAACAAGCAGGCCGCCGAAGCAGAAGCCTAAAAACCAGCGTCACCTCCCTCCCCCAAAGTGGGGAGGGACAGACGCGGAATGCGTCAGGGTGGGGTGCGGCAGGCAAATCACTGGAATTACGTGGACATGAACTTAATGCGCCCCCAGTGCTTCCAACCCAAAAATACCTGCCGCATAAAGTATCGTGTCCCCGTAATTCCACGTCCACGGGCCCCAGGCGACTTTGTTGTGGAATGTGACGGAGGCGGACAATGCGGCCGAGCTCTCCTGAAGGACCGAACAGTTCATGTTGATCGCGCTTGGCCATTTTACCGTCGCCCGGGATCTGGCCGCTGACCTTCTCGCGGACCTCAACGCCGGCAGGCCCGCTGCGACGGTGGGCGGGGCAACCTTCTACCACTTCGCCATCGACGAC
Source organism: Caulobacteraceae bacterium (assembly GCA_043740995.1). Taxonomy (GTDB): domain Bacteria; phylum Pseudomonadota; class Alphaproteobacteria; order Caulobacterales; family Caulobacteraceae; genus Acaudatibacter. The sequence goes on from JAYUBD010000424.1 coordinate 1,059, forward strand.
GCCGACACCGGCCGCGTGCTGGTAAGCGAGTGCTGGACTGATCGCGCATCGCTCGATCGGCATTTGCAGACCCCGCACATGACCGCCCTCCTCGGCAAATGGGCGCACCACATGACCATCGATGTGCTGCTCCACGAAGCCTCGGAGGGCCGCCGCCTCGAGGACTGAGGTCAGCCCGGGCAGGAATTGCGGGGACATGACCTCAATGCGTCCCGACCATGGCCATCGCAAAAACCCCCGCCGCATTGAGGGTCGTGTCCCCGCAATTCCGGCGTTAGGAACGGCGCGCGGCTTCCAGCGGATAGGGCTTGATCAACGCCTCCGCCGGTATGCGCCAGGCCTGGTGAATCTTCCACGCCTGCCCGGGAGTCAGGTAACGCCGCCGGTTCAGGATTTCCGACGCGCGGGCTTTCGAGCCGATCACCGCCGCCAGGTCGGATTGCTTGAGACCCCGCCGCTCCATCTGATCGCGCAGG
>JAYUBD010000425.1:0-5277 GCA_043740995.1 Caulobacteraceae bacterium
TGGGCGACCCTGCCCGGCGATCAGGACCTCGCCACCGGACGCCGCTGGCACTTCTTCCTGGCCTGGATATTGGTGATCAACGGCTTGGTCTATCTGGGCGTGGGCGCCGTCAACGGGCACTTTCGCCGAGACATCGCCCCCACGGGCCGTGAACTCCAACCCCTTCACCTGTGGCGCAGCGTCATCGACCATGTCCGGCTAAGGCATCCGGTGGGCGAAGAGGCCAAGCGCTACAATATCCTGCAGAAGTTGGCCTATATGGGCGTGGTTTTCCTGGTTTTACCGGGCGTCGTATTGACCGGTCTGACCATGTCGCCCGGCATTGACGCCGCCGCGCCCTGGCTGCTCAGCCTGTTCGGGGGACGGCCCTCGGCGCGCTCCATCCACTTCATTTGCGCCAATCTTCTGGTGCTGTTCGTCATCGTGCACGTAGTCGAGGTGTTTCTGGCCGGCGTGATGAACGAAATTGGATCGATGATCACCGGCCGCTACACGATCAAGACGGAGCGTCAGGCGTGAACCGCCTGATCATCTCCGCCGCTCCGCGCCTTTCCCGCCGCGCCTTGATGGGCGTCGGCGCCGCCGGCCTCGGTGGCCTGATGCTCACCGGCTGCGACCGCCTTTCGGCGTCCCCGCCCTTCCAGAAGTTCATCGGCGGCGGCGAGACGCTGAGTTTCAACAGCCAACGCCTGTTGTTGGCCGGCCAGCCCTTGGCGCGGGAGTTCAAGGCCGCCGACCTATCGCCCGTGTTCAAGGTGAACGGCACCAGCGCGCCGTCGAGCGATGACTATCAGGCGCTGATGAACGGCGGTTTCGCCGACTACCGGCTGGTCATCGACGGCATGGTCAATCGTCCTGGGCGTTTTTCCATGTCGCAAATCAAGGCGATGCCGGCCCGCACCCAGATCACCCGTCACGATTGCGTGGAAGGGTGGAGCGCCATTGGCGGTTGGACCGGAGTCCAGCTCGGTCGTTTGCTTAGTGGCGTCGGGGTGTCGCCGGGCGCCCGATATGCCGTGTTCCACTGCGCGGACGACCTGGAAAGCTCACTCGACGGCTCTGGCCAATATTACGAGAGCATTGATCTTTTCGACGCCTTTCACCCCCAGACCATAATGGCCTGGGCCTTGAACGGCGCCCCCCTCACCGTTGGCCATGGCGCGCCCCTGCGGCTGCGGGTTGAGCGTCAGCTCGGCTATAAACACGCCAAATACGTCATGCGTATCCAGCTCACCGACCGGGTCAACACCATCAAGGGCGGCAAGGGCGGCTATTGGGAAGACCGCGGCTATGAGTGGTACGCGGGAATCTAGGACGGGCCGCGGCAGGACAGGCCTGTGCGCGCGCGTCGTTTGATCCCGCCAACGCGATCCTGGACGCCAGCGCCCACGCGGTGCTCGCTGTGTCTCTGGAACCGGCGGGTGGTTGGCCGACCGGCGCGCCGGTCGGTCCGGTCATCGCAACGGGCGCCCCTCCTGCCGCTTTAGGAAGGGATCAGCCGATCGCCCGTTCGAGCGCCAGGGCTAGCCGTCGCAGCCCGCCAGCGACATCGCCGCCAAGATCGATCCTCAGGACCCTGCGGCCGCGCTCAACAAGCACGGCCAGGTCACCGGCGGCCTGAGCGGCCTCGACGACGCCGAAGCTCAAATCCCGACCGGGTACGGCGAGGTCGAGAGCGGCTTGGGCGGTGATCTGGAGAAAGACCCCGCTATTGGGTCCGCCCTTATAGGCCTGGCCGGTGGAATGCAGAAAACGGGGTCCAAAGCCGACCACGGTGGCGACATGGAGGCGGTCGCGCAGACGACGCCGCATCGCCCTCAGAGTCTCTTCATTGGCGTGATCACGATCAAGCCAGGCCAACAGACCGACATAGTCTCCGGCGCCAACCTGTTCAAAGTGCCCGCGCAGGGCATCTTCCAATGTTGCGAAGGTCGAGCCGCCGATCGGGGATTCGGCGGTGAACACCGAAAGTCCACCGCTCTGAAGTGCGGGAGCGGCGGTCGCCGCCGCTCCATCTCGCTCATAGGCGTCAGTCAGGGCGCGGGCCTTGATCTTGCTCGCTTCGACGTCCGGCTGATCAAACGGGTGGATGCCGATCTCCGCGCTTGCCACCGCGATGGCGACTTCCCAGCGGAAGAACTCCTGGAACACCATATGCGGGGTCGCCAGGTCGATCCTGATGACCGGGTGTCCAGCGGCCTCAAGCGCCGCCGTGGCCGCGTCGTCGGCGGCATTGTCGTCTCCGGCCACTCGAAGGTGCGCGAAAACGCGATCCGCGCCGTAGGCCGCCACCGGGCCGACCGGTTCACCGTCAACGGGAATCAGACCGCGCCCCTGTTTTCCGGTCGATTCCGCAATCAACTGCTCCAACCATGCGCCAACACCGGCCACCCTGCCGGAGGCGATCACCGTCACCTTGTCACGTCCGACCTCGGCGGCCGCACCGAGCAGCAAGCCGAGTTTGAACCCCGGATTGGCGGCGGGCGGCGCGCTCGCGCCGCAGGCCCGCGCCATGACGGCGGTCGTCTTGATAATCTCTCGGACGTCGAGGCCCATAATGGCCGCCGGGCCCAGGCCGAAGATCGAGAGCACGGAATAGCGACCGCCGATGCCCGGATCGCCCAGCAAGATGTGGGCGAAACCATCCCGGCGACCGATCGCCTCCAGTTTGGAGCCTGGATCGGTGATGGCGACGAAACGCGCGGCGGCCTTGCCCGCGCCCAGGCGTTGTTCGGTGAGCGCCCAGAAATACCGATGCAGAATGTCGGGCTCCAGGGTCGAGCCCGACTTGCTGGCGACGATGAACAGCGTCCGGGCCGGGTCGATCATCGCGGCAGTGCGCGCCACCTGAAGGGGATCGGTTGAATCGAGCACCAAAAGCCTGGGGAATCCCGGCGCGGTCCCCAGCGCCGCGGCGATCACCTCCGGCCCCAGGCTGGAGCCGCCCATGCCGAGCAGGAGGGCATGGTCATAGGGGCCGGAGCTCGCATCGGCGCGCAGGGCGTCGAGCGCTTGCAGGTCAAGGCCAACACCCAGACCCGCGCCCAGCCAACCCAGCCAAGCGGCCTCGTCGCCATCAGTCCACAGGGCGGCGTCCTTCGCCCAAAGTCGGCGCGTCCAGCCTTCCGCCGCCGCCCGCGCCAACCCGTCAGCGTAAGCTGGCGCCACGGAACCCGACACTGCAAGCATTAATCCGTTCAGCCGAGCGCCCAATATCCGCGCGCGTTTGTCGGCCACGGCCGCCAGCAATGAATCAAAGGCTTGAGCGAACTTGGCGACGCCGTCGATGGCGAGCGTCGCCGTAACGCCGGCAAGGTCGAGTCCCAGCCGTTGCGTTTCGGCCAGGACGTGGTGCGCGCCCGCCACATCCTCGGTCAGGCTCATCCGCGCGACGCCATGATCGGCGAAGGCCGCCAGCGTGGCCGGAGGCATGGTGTTGACTGTATCGGCGCCGATCAGATTCTCTACATAGAGGACGTCGGAATAGGCCGGGTCCTTGGTCCCCGTAGACGCCCACAGCAGACGTTGCGGCGCGGCGCCGGCCGCGGCCAGGGCACGCCACCGGGGGCCGGCGACCATCTCCAGATAGTGCAGATAGGCAACCTTGGCGTTGGCGATCGCCACCTTGCCACGCAAGGCCATGAGGGCGGCGCGGTCCTCGGCGGACGCCGCGCCCAGGCGGGCGTCGATCCTGGCATCGATCTCGCCGTCGATCCGGCTTACAAAAAAACTCGCCACGCCCTGAACGGCGCCAACATCCCCACCGGCGGCCCGCAGGTCCTCCAAACCCGCGAGATGGGCCTCCGCCACCGCCAGATAAGCGTCGATGCTGAACAACAGGGTGACATTCACATTAATCCCCTCACCGATCAGCAGCCGAATAACCGGGATCCCCGCCGGGGTTCCTGGGACCTTGATCATCAGGTTGGGCCGATCCACCGCCCGCCAAAGCCGCCGCGCTTCGGTCAATGTCCCGTCGGAATCCGTGGCCAGATAGGGCGAGACCTCCAGGCTGACGAAACCATCCCGACCGCCCTGAGCGTCGAACACTGGACGGAGCTGATCGGCGGCCGCCTGGATGTCGGCGATGGCGAGCTGTTCGTAGAGATCAATCACCTCGGTATCGCGCGCGGCAATCAGCGTCCGCAGGCGGTCGTCATAGGCGTCCCCCTCGGCGATCGCCTTTTCAAAAATCGCGGGATTGGAGGTGACGCCCTTGACGCCCTGCGAGGCCACTTGTCGACCGAGCGCGCCATCATCCAGGATGCGGCGGTGCAGATAGTCAAGCCAGACCGCCTGACCAGCCTCGCCCAGGGCTTTTAGACGGTCGCTCATGGAGAGTTCCTAGGCTGGCCGATTGAGCTGCCGCAGAGCGGCCGCGTGAACATGGTCGGCGGTGAAGCCGAACTTCGCCATCAGGTCGTCGATCGGGGCGGACGCGCCGAAACCACGCATGGCGATAATTTCCCCCTCTGATCCCGCATAGCGATCCCATCCCAGCGGCGAGGCCGCCTCGACGGTGACTCGGGCGGTCACGGTTGGGGGCAGCACGCTGTCGCGATAGGCCTTGTCCTGGGCCTCGAACAATTCCCAGCTCGGCATCGAAACCACGCGCGCCCGAACGCCGTCGGCGATCAGACGCTCGTAGGCGGCGACGCACAGGCCGACCTCGGCGCCCGTGCCGATCAGAATGATTTGCGGCGTCTCCGATCCGGCCAGGATATAGGCTCCGCGCGCCACACCTTCGGCGGCGGCAAATCTGGAGCGATCCAGAGTGGGCATGGCCTGACGGGACAGCACCAGGCAGGCGGGCTTGTCGTTGTGCGCCAATGCCGTGCGCCAGGCCTGCGCCGTTTCATTGGCGTCGGCCGGCCGCAATACCAGCAGGCCGGGCGTCGCCCGCAGGCCGGCCAGCTGTTCGACCGGCTGATGGGTCGGACCATCCTGGCCAACCCCGATCGAATCGTGGGTGAATGTAAAAATGACGGGCGTTTCCATCAGCGCCGCCAGTCGGATGGGCGGGCGCATATAGTCGCAGAACACCATGAAGGTGCCGGTGTAGGGGCGCAGCCCGGACACCGCCAGACCATTGGCGATTGATCCCATGGCGTGTTCGCGCACGCCAAAATGGATATTCCGGCCGCCATAGTCCGCGGCTGAGAACTCGCCGGCGCCTGGAAAATCCAGATGGGTCTTGTTGGACGGCGCGAGATCCGCCGACCCGCCCAGCAGCCAGGGCACGCGCACAGCCAGGGCGTTCAGCACCTTGCCGGACGC